>NZ_JADEXF010000570.1 GCF_015207245.1 Nostoc cf. edaphicum LEGE 07299 | reverse complement strand
GCTGTATACTCTGAACTAGCTCAAGGTGCTGCCTGCAACCGTCTCCATACACTGGAAGAACGGCTGGCTCGCTGGCTACTGACAGTCTCTGACCGTCTGGAATCAGAAGATTTTCCACTGACGCAAGAATTTATCTCCCAGATGCTAGGTGTACGTCGTTCTGGTGTGACAGTAGCGGCTAGCACCCTCAGCCGAGCCGGAATGATCAGCTATCAACGCGGTCATATTAGCATCCTGAACCGAGAAGATTTGGAAGCAACTTCCTGTGAATGTTATCAAGTTATACAAAAGGAATTTGCTCGGTTACTGGGCTTCATGCCCAGTAACCGAGCCAGAAAATTTTTTTGAGTTATGTGTGCGAAACCGAACAGACTGGCAAAAGTAACTTGATTTAAAGTATTGTGATCGAATTTCTCTTTTAATGTTCAGTGAGCGACAACAACATTATTAAGCCGCAAGTAAATAGGTTACTTGCGGCTTTGCCAACCAGTGATTATGAGCGTCTTATTCCGCACCTAAAGTTAGTTTCGCTTCCTACTCGCCAAGTCATTTACGAACCAAGAGAACCCATCACACACGTCTCTTTTCCCCAAAACGCAGTGGTTTCTATAGTCACTATTATGGAAGATGGTTCGACGGTGGAAGTTGGGATAGTGAGCAATGAAGGCATGGTAGGTATCCCAGTAATTTTAGGAGGCAACACAACAACCACAAAAGCATTTGTCCAAGTTGCGGGGGCTGGAATGCAGATGGATGCAGATGTTTTTAAAACCGAGTTCAATCGGGGCGGAGCTATTCAAAAGCTGCTGCTGCGCTATGTACGAGCTATATATACCGAACTAACACAATCATGTGCGTGCAACCGTCTTCATACACTAGAAGAACGGCTAGCTCGTTGGCTGCTCACAGTCTCTGACCGTTTTGAATCAGAGGATTTTCCGCTCACGCAAGAATTTATCGCTCAGATGCTGGGTGTACGACGCTCCGGTGTGACAGTAGCTGCTAGCACTCTCAGCCGAGCCGGAATGATTTGCTACCAACGTGGTCAAATTAGCATTTTGAACCGAGAGGATTTGGAAGCAACTTCCTGTGAGTGTTATCGAGTCATCCAAAATGAATTTACTCGGTTGCTGGGAAATCAGCCCCAGGCGCGTAGGCGTAGCCCGTCGTAGACATCGCCAATGAATCATCTTAAGTTACTATGTTCGACACCGGACAGACGCTTGCTAATTAGTTCCTTTAAGATTTAGTAAAGTATGCATCAATTAGGATTTACAAATACGTGCCTTTTGATGTAATGCTACTTCAAATCTTTGAGCTACGGAGCCGTGAGAATAATGTCTAATCAATCGATGTCTTGTCAAGGTCTGCGATTGCTGGTTGTTGATGATGACGCTGATACGAGAATATTACTTACTTTTCTGTTTGAATTAGAGGGAGCAGAGGTGATTGCAGCGGCTTCAGCAGACGAGGCTCTAAAAATAATGTCATCTTTTAAAGCAGACATCCTAATTAGTGACATTTGCTTACCCGATGAAGATGGCTACTCACTACTCTTGAAAGTCAGAAATTTGGAAGCAAAGCGAGGTAGAAAGATTCCAGCGATCGCTTTGACGGCATCTATTGTCGAGGACGATCGGAAACGTGCATTATCAGCAGGTTATGACATACACCAATGCAAGCCGATAGACTTAGACGAGTTAACTTCTATGGTTGCTACTTTAAGTAGAACCGAACAATACGTTTGATATCTTTAGATGCAACCAGGACAAGCCAGTAAGTAAAAAAGCTTTAACTAAATTTTATTTATTTTGAGAATGCGATGTGTACGACAAACTAGTTCGTCGTACACATCGCATTTTATCAGGAATCTTTTAACTAATTTTATTTTTTCTTAATTTCGGTATCAATAAAAAACTTTGAAAGCACAGTGATATAAAATATACTAAGAATAAATACAGAGAACAACTAAGTAATTCTCTGCGAGTACTCATTTTTTCATATCAAGGAGTGCATTATGGAATATCTTGCTTATTCCCAGATGTTTATTGCTCAAGAAGAGGCATCTGAAAACACTAAGTATCATCTTCCTCAACCTCAATTCAATTGGAAAAAACTGCTTAAATCTTCGGCTTGGTTAGCTTTAGCTGGTGTCGGTGTATTATTTGCTGCTGTAACCCAAATTCAAATGAGTTCGGCTGCCTATGTAAAGACTAACGGCAGTTGTTTACGTGTCCGTTCCGGCCCAAGCACCAACTACTCGTATGTGGACTGTGTACCAAATGGCGCAACACTTCCAGCCATTGAAAGATATGAAAACGGTTTTGCCAGACTTTCTACAGGTAGATACGTTTTTGCCCGATGGATTGGTGATAGACCTAACAATCGTCCTGTGACTAGACCCGGTGGTGTTGGCGGTTCGGTGATTCTTACCCCTGGTTCAAGAGGTCAGCTCGTCAGAGATCTGCAAACAGCTTTAGGTAATCTTAGAATTGATGGAATTTACGGTCAAGAAACTGTTAGCCGAGTCCGAAGCTTTCAGCAAAGTAAAGGTCTACTTGTAGATGGTGTTGTCGGCCCCGAAACTCGAACAGCTCTGGGTATTTAACTAGAAGCCACCCTCGGAAAATCTCGTGGTTCGGTAAATATTGTCAAACTAGTTTTGAGGGTTTGTAGTAAGCACTTTAGTGCTTGAGAAATAAGGACTAAAGTCCTTACTACGAACTTTTTTACCCATGAATGTAATTTTGGACAATCTGCAAAATGCGCTCTGCTGCATGACCATCCCCAAAGGGATTGATTGCGTTTGCCATCGCTTCATAAGCATCTGAGTCACTGAGTAACTCAGCAGCGGCTGCAACAATGTTCTCAGTCGTAGTGCCAACAAGTTTGGCTGTACCGGCTACAACAGCCTCTGGTCTTTCGGTGGTGTCTCTCAAAACTAGTACTGGTTTTCCCAAGCTGGGGGCTTCTTCTTGCAAACCACCAGAGTCAGTGAGCAAAAGATGCGATCGCCCAATTGCTGCCACCAATTCCCCATAATCTAGAGGATCTGTCAAGAAAATTCGGGGATGATTCCCTAAAAGTTCCTGCAACGGGACTCGCACTGTCGGATTGCGGTGCAATGGTAAGAGCAAAGCTGTATCAGGAAACTTGTCTAAGATTTGTAAAAAGCCCTGAGCGATCGCTAACAAAGGTTCTCCCCAATTCTCCCGACGATGAACTGTTGCTAACAGAACCCGATATGATTCCCAGTCTAAGCCTGGGACATCGCAAACTACTTGGGTTGCAGCGACATTTAACAATGCATCAATTACCGTGTTACCTGTCATGTGAATTTCACCCAAAACACCAGAACGATGCAAGTTTTCCACAGCCCAAGGAGTCGGCGCAAAATGCAACTGAGTAATTTGAGAAATCAACCGCCGATTAGCTTCTTCTGGGTAAGGATTGAAGATATCATCAGTTCTTAACCCTGCTTCTACATGACCAACAGGGATTTTTTGATATAAAGCTGCCAAAGCTGCGGCAAAAGCAGTGGTTGTATCTCCCTGCACAATTACGAAATCTGGCTTTTCTGCCTTAAATAATGCTTCTAACCCTTGTAAACTACGGCAAGTAATATCATTTAGAGATTGCTGAACCTGCATAATTTCCAAGTTATAATCGGCCTTAATATTAAACAGTTGCATAACTTGCTCAACCATCTCCCGATGCTGTCCAGTTAAAATTACTTGCAACTGAAATTTTGAAGACTTCTGGAAAACCTGAATCACTGGAGCGAGTTTAATCGCTTCCGGGCGAGTACCTAAGATAATGCAAACGCGTTTTTGATTAGTCATTAGTCATCTGTAATTTGCCATCTATAGTTAATCGTCTATAGTCAATGC
>NZ_JADEXF010000569.1 GCF_015207245.1 Nostoc cf. edaphicum LEGE 07299 | reverse complement strand
GAATTCGGACAGTCGTTGATTGAATTCGGGCAGCCGTTGATTGAATTCGGGCAGCCGTTAATTGAATTCGGACAATTACCGAGAATTTACATAAAAAAATCAATAAATTTGTAATAAATAAATTAATTTATACTGAATAATGCGGGTGTCAAGTAACCCTAATTCTGTTTATCCTAGTGCTGTACAGTTCAGGGTAGAAGTCAGTTTTTATCCTGGCGATCATTGTTGAGCAAAAGCCAAGTCACTTTCAATTAACTTGGCATTTGTTAGGTTAGCTCCACTCAAATTGCACAAGTGAAAATTTGCCCCTCTTAGGTCTGCTAGTGACAGATTAGCTCCTGTTAAATCTGCACCAGTGAGGTTAACTTCAGTTAAGTTAGCACTACTTAGGTTAGCCCCCTGTAGTGAAGCTTGTTGCAAGTCTGCCTCGCTGAGGTTTGCCCTCATCAAGTATGCTTTACTCAAGTCGGCTCCACTTAAATTCGCTTGACTGAGGTCTGCTGCTGTTAAATCAGCTTTACTTAGATTGGCTTGACTTAAGTCCGCCCAACTCAAGGAGGCATAACTTAGATTAACTTCACTCAGCTTCACTGAGGCAAGTACTGCACACCTCAAATTAGCATTAACAAAATTCCTTTCTCCGATTGCATAACGGCGTAAAATTGCATCAGTTGTTACTCTGTCTAAAACAGCTTTTGATGCGCCTTGATAACACCATGTAGCTTGTAATAGTTTGGCAGCAGTGTTAACAGCTACCTCATCACTAGAAGTCACAATTACACCATTGCAGCCATCCCATTGACCGTTAAGCATTAGAGCAATCTCATTAGCGGCAGCAATTGAGTCAAAGAGTAAAACAGATTCTTTTTTATGCCGTTTTAACCAGTTATTCCAACCAATCGAGATAAGATTTTTCATTTCTATAAATTTTGGTCTTCTCAGACGATTACGGCTCTAACTAAGTAGGTAGACATAATTAAATATAAAATCAACTCCTAGTTTGTAGTGAGCGATTTATCGCTCAGAGCAAGGATTATCAGGACTAAAGTCCTTACTACAAACAATAAATTTATTTCTGCCTAGATACTTATCTATTCTGGCTAATAACAATCAGACTGGTGTGTGTAACAACCGACCATTATTGTGCGTGCTTAACGAACGCTTGCTACAAGTTCTCTCTTGAGCGACGCTGGGCGGGTGTGTCATCACATTTAAATATGTTCTTGTTGGGTGCGTAAGCTGTTAATCGTTGCGGTTAAAACTAGGAAAATGGCCAAAACCAATACGGTATTTCTGAGCATTGAGTTATCAAAATGCTTGAGTGCGATCGCTACCAATGCCCAGACTGTTACTCCTGTATAAGCGATATCTCGACGCTGGATGACCATAACTACTGCAACTGCTGTTGCTATCAATACCATGATCAGAGTCCAGATGACAGCAGAAATCCCCCAACCGTTCCACCCGTGAAAATCCAAGGCACACGCTACATTGACAATGGTCGCTACGCTAATCCAGCCTAGATAAATACTAATCGGAAAGTGAATACACCATTTTTTCAGCCGAGATACACGCAATTTGCCAATTTCTAACTGTACATAGACAGCAATTAGGGGCAACAAAATCAAGAGCATTGCAATGACAGAAATAGCAAAAAACCGAGACAAAAACAGATACACCCAGATACTTTGAGCAACACAGGCAATCACCAACAGATAACCTGTCTTGCGTAAATCAGGCTCATCTCGTTGATTAGGTAGAGCTTGGTATACCCCAAAAGCAAACAACCCCAGGTAAATCAGCCCCCAGATCGCAAAGGCGTAATTGGCAGGGATAATCAGGACATTTTTAAACAAAGTATTGGAAATTTCCCCGATGCTAAGTCCATTGAGCGGAAAAATGTTCGATACGACGTTGATAAAGAAAGCACCAAAGATTGCAGCCAAAGTAACAAGCTGCCGCCAAAGATCCCGGTAATTGCCTCTTGTGGACTGCTGCATAGGATGTTAACTCATAATCTTTTGTGCTTTCTTTCAGCTTACATCTGAAAAGAGTGATGCATATAAGCCACAGTCATATCTAGCAAGTTAATCAGGAGTTAAACTGATTATTGACCTCACTGCTTTTAAGGTACTGTCCATGCAGCTACTTCAAACTACCGACAAAGATTTTTCTGTCAAATTCAAAACTCTTGTAAGCGATCGCCGGGAAGTTACAGTTGATGTTAGTGGGACAGTACGCGAGATTCTAGCTGATGTCAAAGTGCGTGGTGATGCCGCAGTTAAGGACTATACTAGCCGCTTCGATCGCAACAATCTCCAGTCTTTGCATCTAAGCGAAACCTTTATTGCCGAACACGCAACGCAATGTCCTGCCGATGTCTTGGCGGCGCTGGAATTTGCTGCTGAGAGGATTGTGGCTTTCCATGAAAAACAAGTACCGCAAGATATTGGCTACACCGATGCAGTCGGGGTAAAACTGGGATTGAATTGGATAGCGCTGTCGCAAGTGGGGATTTATGTACCAGGGGGACGGGCTAGCTATCCAAGTTCTTTGTTGATGAATGCCTTACCAGCGAAAATTGCTGGTGTTGAAAGAATTGTCATGACAGTACCGATGCCTGGTGGTGAGATTAATCCCGTTGTATTGGCTGCTGCTCAAGTTGCTGGTGTGACAGAAATATATGGCATTGGTGGGGCGCAAGCGATCGCAGCATTAGCTTATGGTACAGAAAGCATTGCCCCAGTAGATAAAATTGTTGGCCCTGGTAATGCTTATGTTGCTGAAGCCAAGCGCCAAGTCTTTGGTACTGTTGGCATTGATAGCATTGCAGGCCCTTCAGAAATTTTAGTGGTAGCCGACAGCCAGAACAACCCAGATTGGATTGCCTGGGATTTACTATCGCAAGCAGAACACGATCCTAGTGCCCAGTCAATCTTAATTACTGATTCCGAAATCTTCGCGCAACAAGTAATCAAGGCTGTTGAGAAAATTATCGCCAATCTACCCACCAGAGAAGTTGCCAGTGCAAGTTGGCAAAATTATGCAGCTGTGATTCTGGTTAGTGATTTAGCCGAGAGTATACCACTGCTCAATCAACTAGCTCCAGAACACGTGGAATTGTGTGTGGATAACCCGCAACTGCTTGCCGATCAAATTAAGTGTGCTGGCAGCGTGTTTTTAGGACGTTATACTCCAGAAGCGATTGGCGATTATTTAGGAGGCCCTAACCATATACTGCCAACTGCCCGTTCTGCCCGCTTTGCTTCTGGTTTGAGTGTCTACGACTTTCTCAAACGAATTACTTTTTTAGAATGTAACCAAGAATCATTACAGACAATAGGCAAAGCAGCTATCACCTTAGCAGAGGCAGAAGGTTTGCCAGCCCATGCAGGTAGTGTATCTGTACGCTTGCAATAAAAAGCTGAGATAATTTGTGAATTAGATGTTAATATCCGTCTCAGAATACCTAGACTATCAAGGATGAACTTGGTCATGGGTTTGAGGAATGCGATCGCAGTGGGTAAAATTCCCATTTTGGGAAAATTCACGAGAGATTTTGTGCAACCACTCAATAACGCAGTTCAATCAAAGGTGCAAACCCTGTTCCAAATGAATAGCCTTGAGCTTCCAAATCTTCGAGATTTCCGGCTATTTTAATGAGAGCGATCGCAGTAGGGTTTCGTCTTTATAGGGTAATATCAGCCTAACTCCCAAGCAGCATAGAAGATTGAAAAGAGGAGAAGTAAGCTTGTTCTTTAAAGCAACCGATAGCAATTTTGATATCATCACAGTACAGCTTGCGGTCTGAGTCTAGATCCGAATGGCGGCGATCGCTTCATTCTAAATAGAACAAGTCGGATTTCTTTGCACCTACCATTTCGTCATTTTCAATAT
>NZ_JADEXF010000568.1 GCF_015207245.1 Nostoc cf. edaphicum LEGE 07299 | reverse complement strand
GTACAACCAAACTTATTACTAACTCAGGTTAAGCTTATTAAGGTTGTTCTTCCTTCAGATGAATTTCAGACACTTACAGAAAAAATAATCAAGTTTGCCTACTCAAAAATAGAGCAATCAAAACAGAATTACTTACAAGCTGAGGATTTGCTGTTGTCGGATCTTGGCTTGAAAGACTGGCAACCCACGGAAGAAACTGTTGCCGTCAAGAGTTTTGCTGAGTCGTTCCTGTCTTGCGATCGCCTCGACGCTGAGTATTATCAACCAAAGTATGATCAAGTAGAAGAAGTTATTAAAAATTGTGGTTTTCTATATCATAATTTAGGCTCATTAATAGAGCCAATTCAAAATGGGTTTGACTATCGAGAATATACCGAAAAAGGAACACCTTACATTCGTGTTGGTGATGTTAAAAACGGACAAATTAATTTTGAAAGTGCTGTCAAAATCCCGATTACAATGGCTGATGTTGACAAACCCGTAGGTTTGCAAGTCGGAGATATTCTTTTCACTCGTAAAGGTAGTTTTGGCAACTCCGCAGTTGTTACAGAACTAGAAGTTAACGGAATTATTAGCAGTGAAATCATGCTTGTACGTTTGACTTCAGCTTCTAAAAAAGAAGTTTTACCGGAATACATCAGCCTATTTTTGAATTCAAAATTTGGTTATTTACAGGTTGAGCGCAGGGTTCATGGGGTGGCTTACTATAGTATTTCTCAGCCAGATTTAGCCAATTTACTAATCCCAATATTGCCGAAACCCCAACAGCAAAACATTGTTGAGAAGATAAACTCATCATTTTCATTAAAACTAAAATCCAAGCAACTGCTAGAAATTGCTAAAACAGGAGTAGAACGAGCGATCGAAACTGATGAAGCGACAGCAAGGGCTTGGATCAATCAGCAGCTTGAAGCGTTAGGAATCAATCTATCAAACTCAAACTAACCTAATGGAGGCACAATGTCTGAGATTACTATAAACCCAGATCAACTTAAGGAAATCTTGGAAAGCGCGATCGTCGAATTAATTCGTGACAATCGAAAAGAAGTTTCTGAATTTATGGCAGAAATTATTGAAGATGTGGCAATGGAGCAAGCGATCGCTGAAGGTGAAACAACTGAACTGGTTAGCCGTAAGTCCATCTTTCAACTTTTGGAGCCGAAAGCGTGAAAGTCGAGTTTAGGAACATCTTGGAGTAACAATGAAAGCACTTAAAGTCATGGCAACGATTAATGAGCAAGGACAATTAACCTTAGATCATCCTCTCATAACAGATAAAAACAGCCGCGTAGAAGTTATTATTCTAATTCCAGAAGAGGAAGTTCTGAACGATCAATCTCAAGCAGAAGTCTTAGCAGATTTCCGGCAAGCTTGGCACGAAGCCATGACTGGGCAAACTATCCCGGTGGCTCAACTTTGGGAAGGGCTGGAAAATGACTGATCAGCCTTTCATTCAAGTTGAAGCTTCGCCAACGTTCAACCGAAATTTACGCGCTCTTGCCAAGAAGTATCGCAGTATTCGGAATGATATACAACCCGTCATCGAACAACTTGAACAGGGGGAGTTGCCAGGAGATCAAATACCTAGTGTTGGTTATGCGGTCTTCAAGTTAAGAGTCCGAAATAGCGACACTCAAAAAGGTAAAAGCGGTGGCTATCGTCTGATTTACTATGTCAAGATAGCAACGGGAATTATTTTGCTGACTATTTATGCAAAATCTGAACAAGTCGATATTGCCGCAGATGACATTCAGCGCATCATTACAGAATCAGATTAAAATGTGAGCAGAATATTGTGTTTATCTCAACTCATACCTATGCAAATTACCCTTAACCTTGATGAATCTCTCCTTAACGAAGCCTTGCAACTCACCAACTTCACTACTCAAGAAGAACTAGTGAATTTTGCTCTGCAAGAACTTGTGCGTTCACGAAGTGACTCTTCTGGAACATCACACCGCAAGAGAAACCTTTTCGACCTCGCTGGACAAATTCAGTTTGCCCCAGACTTTGACCACAAAGCTCTGCGCGAGACTCGTCATGCTGCTGATTGATACATCAGTTTGGATAGTCGTCTTGCGTGATCGCAACGGTCAAATTCGCCAGCAGCTTGAAACCCTAATTGCTAATAGAGAAGTTCTGCTCACCCGATTCACTCAGCTTGAATTGCTTCAAGGTAGCCTGAACGAGCAAGAATGGACTCTCCTCTCCACCTACCTGGAAACACAAAATTACATTGAACCCTCGCTTCATTCTTGGCAAGCGGCTGCCCGTATTTACTATGACTTGCGTCGCCAAGGGCTTACCGTTCGCAGTCCAATCGATTGCTGCATTGCTCAAACGGCTCTGGAAAATAATTTGCTTTTGATTCACAGCGATCGCGACTTTGAAACCATTGCCCAAGTAAGATCGCTCCAACACCTTCGCTTTCAAGCTTAAGTGTGATCGTCGATCCCCCGCAAACCCTCAAAATAAAAACTAATGGGATATTAGGTCATGTGGACAGATGAGATTGTCGAAGAGATCCACCAAATCCGTGAAGAGTATGCGAAGTCTTTCAACTATGATTTAGATGCAATATTTGCAGACCTACGTAAGAAGGAAGCAGAAAGCGGCAGAGAAGTTGTGAACTTGTCGCAAAAACCCAGTCTAACAAAACGTTGGAGCGGACGAACCAGAGATATTGGTGATAATACAACGGATACTAGCTGCGGCTTAACTTAGCTGTTAGAAGCCGACCAGAAACGCGTAGGCGTAGCCCGCCGCAGGCATCGCTTGAAAAAAAG
Source organism: Nostoc cf. edaphicum LEGE 07299 (assembly GCF_015207245.1). Classification (GTDB taxonomy): domain Bacteria; phylum Cyanobacteriota; class Cyanobacteriia; order Cyanobacteriales; family Nostocaceae; genus Nostoc; species Nostoc edaphicum_B. Next base: position 1,113 of record NZ_JADEXF010000568.1, on the reverse strand, counting down.
CGGAATTCGTTATGCTTCACATCAAGTTATAATTTCATTTCTCCCCTCAAAGATAAACGCTTATTATTCTCCAGTCCGCGCAGGTGGTCACTGAGCCGGTCGTTGTGCGGACTTTGTTTGTGTAGTCACGACTTCCAGTTAGTTGTTAGGCTTTTATCTCAAATTTCAACTTAGTAAGGTACACGCATGGCCAAAGGTGACAAAATAAACTTTTCTACCCCTAGCGGGTTTCCAGAATTTCTTCCTAGCGAAAAGCGTCTAGAATTATATTTGCTAGATATCATCCGTAGAGTTTTTGAAAGCTATGGATTTACGCCCATCGAAACACCTGCTGTAGAACGTTTAGAAGTGCTACAAGCTAAAGGTAATCAAGGCGATAATATCATTTATGGAATTGATCCTATATTGCCACCAAATCGACAAGCTGAGAGAGATAGATCGGGCGAAACAGGTTCGGAAGCAAGAGCTTTAAAGTTCGATCAAACAGTTCCTTTAGCGGCGTATATTGCCCGTCATCTCAATGAATTAACCTTTCCCTTTGCCCGCTACCAAACCGATGTAGTTTTTCGTGGTGAACGGGCAAAAGATGGACGTTTTCGCCAGTTCCGTCAATGCGATATTGATGTAGTTGCGCGTCGTGAACTCAGCTTGCTCTATGATGCTCAGATGCCTGCAATTATCACTGAGATATTTGAAGCAATTAATATTGGTGATTTTCTGATTCGCATCAATAACCGAAAAGTTCTTACTGGTTTCTTTAAATCATTGGGAATTACCGAAAATCAAATTAAATCTTGTATTGGGATTGTTGACACTCTAGAAAAGATTGGTGAAAGTAAAGTCAAACAAGATTTAGAAAAAGAAGGGATTGCAGCCGAACAGTCACAAAAAATTATTGAGTTTATTAAAATTGACGGTTCTGTTGATGAAGTCTTAGATAAGCTCAAGCACCTCGCCCAAAATCTGCCAGAATCCGAGCAATTGAGTTTAGGAGTTACCGAATTAGAAACGGTAATTGCTGGAGTGCGTAATCTGGGAGTTGCCGAAAACCGTTTCTGTATTGATTTATCCATTGCCCGTGGTCTTGATTACTATACTGGCACAGTTTACGAA
>NZ_JADEXF010000567.1 GCF_015207245.1 Nostoc cf. edaphicum LEGE 07299 | reverse complement strand
GCTTTTCATTTGTATAGTGGACTGGTGTTTGTTAAATAATTCGTAATTAAGTTACTTCTTACCTACTTTAAAAAGTAAGTTCACAAATAAAATAGGAGTGTTCTATGAATATAGTAAGTGCTAAAAACCAACAGCTAGGGGGTTTGTACCTTAAATCGCCTCAAGGAGAGCAACTAGTTTTTCCACTCAAGCATACGGAAGTTATCGCAAAAATTGCAGGTAACTTATCACGAATTGAGGTCATCCAAAGCTTTGAAAATACCTTCACGCAGCCTTTAGAAGCAGTCTATATCTTTCCATTACCTGATGAGGCGGCGGTGGATGACATGGAAATCAAAATAGGCGATCGCATCATCAAAGGTAATATTAAAAAACGTGAAGAAGCTGTAGCCATTTACGAAAAGGCAAAACAAGAAGGACGCACTGCCGGACTTCTAGAACAGGAACGAGACAACATTTTTACCCAATCTCTAGCTAACATCAAACCTGGCGAACAAATTGATGTCACAATTTGTTATACCGAAAGTTTAAAATTTGAGGCGGGAAACTACGAATTTGTTTTCCCGATGGTAGTGGGGCCAAGATATATTCCAGGAACGCCAATAGATGGTAGCGGTGATACAGACCAAGTTTCTGATGCTTCTCGCATTACACCACCTGTAGTCTTAGAAGGAACGCGCTCGCGTCGCAATATTAATGTCACAGTCGAAATTGATGCAGGTTTGCCAATTTCTGAAGTGCGTTCTCCTTCCCACCAATTAAAAATTGAACACTCAGGTCAAATTGTGCGGATTCAATTAGCTGGAGAAGATACAATTCCCAACAAAGATTTAATTCTCCGCTATCAAGTTTCTGGTCAAGAAACTCAATCTACAGTATTAACGCAAGCCGACGATCGCGGCGGACATTTTGCCATATATCTGATTCCAGCTTTGGAATATTCCACTGATGAAATTGTCCCCAAAGATGTCGTATTTTTGGTGGATACTTCGGGTTCACAATCTGGCGATCCGTTGCAAAAGTGCCAAGAATTGATGCGGCGATTTATTAATGGGTTGAATCCCAACGATACTTTCACAATTATCGATTTTTCCAATAGAGTTAGACAGTTATCACCAATACCTCTAGCGAATACACTAGAAAATCGTGCCCAAGCGATCGCTTACATTAATAATTTACAAGCTGATGGCAGTACAGAAATGCTCAGTGGCATTCGTACAGCTATAAATTTCCCCACACCAGCCGGAAGATTACGCAGTGTCGTACTTCTAACTGATGGCTATATCGGTAACGAAAATGAGATTTTAGCAGAAGTACAACAGCATCTCCAACCAGCAAATCGCCTTTATAGTTTTGGTGCTGGTAGTTCAGTCAACCGTTTTTTACTAAATCGCATCGCCGAAATTGGTCGGGGAATATCTAGAATTATTCGTCACGATGAACCTACGGAAGAAGTTGCCGAAAAGTTTTACAGGCAAATTAACAATCCTGTACTCATGAATATTCAAATCTCTTGGCAGGGTGACACAGAATCGCCTGTGATTTACCCAAAGGTAGCGCCTGATTTATTTTGCGAACAACCATTAGTTTTGTTTGGTCGCAAACAAGATAGAGTTAGCGGAAATCTGCAAATTTCCGGCATTGCTGCGGGCGGTAAGCACTATGAAAAAACGTTTAACCTCAAATTTGAGGAAACAGGAAATATTGCTGTAGCGCAGTTGTGGGGGCGTGCTTCTATCAAAGATTTAATGAATCAAATGGTGAGCTTTGAAACTAAAGCTGGTGTAGAAGCAGTTACAGAAACAGCCTTAACTTATCAACTGCTTTCTCAATACACAGCTTTTGTGGCTGTCAGCGATGACGTGCGGGTTGAACCAGGAAGCGAATACTTGTCTATGCAAATCCCGGTAGAAATGCCGGAAGCAGTTAGTTACCAAGGAGTGTTTGGCAATGCTCCGGCTGGCGGTTTTGCGCCTCAAATGAAATTCTCAACATTATCAGCACCAGCTCCAGCAGAAGCTCCAGATTTTCTTCGGCAAAAGCGATCGCCACAATCTCCAGCAGCCAAAGAAGTTGAGATGTCTTTGTGCTTTGATTTTTTCGAGGAGATGGAACAAGATGAAATATTAGACGCAGCCATCAAACATCAGTTAGAGGTGATCGGCGTTACTGGTTTGGATGACACAGAAATTGCTGACTTAACCCAACACCTTCAACAATTAAACTTTCCTTCAGGCTTTAGTGGTGAAATCGTCTTTGAGTTCACCATCAAGAAAGGTCGGGTAGAACGGGTAGTTTTGGATGAGGAAACCTCTACCCTAAAAGATCCAGTTGTAGTGGAGAAAATTAAGCGATCGCTCTTGCTTTGGAGAGTTCCCCCATCTACAACTGGCAAAGTTATCTTAACCTTGCATCTTCACGCTTAATCTATAGAGACCGTAAATTTACGGTCTCCATGAATTATTTAGGTGTTTTAATCTGACGTGCCATGTCTAGATAAGCACTCATATTCGCTCCTGGACGACGACGACCATTAGAGCTAGTAGTCGAAGGAGCAAGATATTTTGGTGCAAAGGTTGTTTCTGTTGGCTCTTCTTTGAGTACTTTGGCTGCTGCCGCTTTTGCTTTTTTGCCCGGTTCAATTTTAAGACCCTCAGCAGTCTGGACTAATTGAACGTCAGCTGGTTTGGGATTTTTAGCTGATTTTTCCTTAGCTGGTTTTTCCTTAGCCTTAGCTGCGGCGGTTTTTGTTCCGTTCAATGAATCTGGTTTAGATGGAGTTGGTGTTTCTGATGTAATCGTATCTGCTACTTTCTTAGCATTCGATGCAACTGTCGATGTAACTGTATCTGCTACTTTCTTCGCGTTCGATGCAACCTCTTTAGCAGCATCTTTGGCAGCATCTTTGGCTTCGTCCAATTCTAAAAAGTAGCCGTTGCTTTTCTTCTTCCCCGGTAACAATCCAGTAATAAAGCCCAGAATACCGCCAAGGAAACCCTGAATACCCGAAATTAACTTTTTGATAAAATCCATTACAATTACTCCTGCCTTTTACCTTTTATATTTTGAACTCGACCGTAATTGTTAAAAATTACGACAAAATGTTACATTATCTATCTGGCGTCACCCCGTTTTGGTGACAACCCTTATAGGTTTGTGCTTAATTAACATTGTAGTAAAACCACAGGGCAAATGTTCTATTGCAAGCATTTGCAACCTGCACACACCGAGAACTAATTATTAAATTTTACTGTAGCTAAGAGCAAGATTCTGAAAGCAAGCTTTACAAGAATTAACATTTCTTTGTTTGGTAAATACCCAATTGAAGTTAAACAAGCAGTTTACTTTCAACCAATCGGAAGAGTGTCATAGCCGAATGGCAGATGTCAAGATAAATTCGTTAAATTTTATACAAACTATCTTTGAAAGCATTTCAGTTTTGTTTGCCACAATATTTTTATAAAGAAAGAATCCGAAAAGCAATAACTTCAGTTTGTAGAGCAGTATGTACCTACAAAAGTGAAATACACCCCTTAATTCAGCCAGATTTTGTAAATGAACATTGAAAATCAACAACGCAATCCCGTTTTGTTAATACACGGCATTGACGACACAGAGGCAGTTTTCCATAGAATGGCGGCTCAATTAAGACTAAAGGGTTGGTCTGTATATAGCCTGAATCTAGTTCCTAATAATGGTGATGTGGGTCTTGATGAATTGGCAAAACAAGTAGCCGATTATGTTACAGCGACCTTTGCGCCAGAACAACGCCTAGATTTAATCGGCTTCAGTATGGGAGGAATTGTCAGCCGTTACTATGTTCAGCGATTAGGAGGAATTAACCGCGTCCAGCGGTTTATTACCATCGCTTCGCCCCATTATGGAACTGTAGTTGCTTATGG
>NZ_JADEXF010000566.1 GCF_015207245.1 Nostoc cf. edaphicum LEGE 07299 | reverse complement strand
ACTCTTTAGGAGACGAGAGCAGTGCTAAATAGTGTTTTGGTGGCTCTGGACGGTTCGGATATTTCAGAACGAGTAATTCAAGCTTTAGATAATTTGGTGTTTTCAAAAGACGCCAAGGTTATTCTCTGTCATGTGTTTCTCACACCAGAGTCAGAAATGGAACTACCTGCTGATCGCCCTCAGCCAGAGTCCCCAACATTTTCTTATTTTCATATTGAAAAACAACTGCAATTATATCAGGAAAAATTATCAGTCAGAAGTGAGTTAGAGTTGGTAACTGGCGATCCCGCTGAAGAGATTATTCGTCTTGCCAATATTTATAAAACTGACTTGATTATAATTGGCAGTCGGGGGTTGATGGGGATGAAACGAATTGTCCAGGGTTCTGTTAGCAGTCAAGTTGTAGAAGAGGCTAATTGTTCAGTGTTGGTCGTAAAACCAAGGTAAAGATTTGCAAGAGGAAGTAATGGCCATAACCACCCCAAAACTAATCTTTGATGAATACCTGAAATATGATGGCACTGATACCCGCTATAAATTGGTCAAGGGAGAACTAATTCCCATGAGTCTAGAAAGTGGTCAACATAGTGCAGAATGTGGGTTTAAAAATTTTAACTCCATAGAATTCTGTGTTCTCTGCGTCTGAAGTGGTTAGATAAATTACTTTTAAACCTCACAGCCACAGAGGAGGACACTTGCATGAGCGGGTTTCCCTACTTGAGCAAAGTGTCCGTGGCGCAGAGAGAAAAAAGAGATTTTTAGAGTTACCTTGAAAGGGCTAGCCATAGAGACAAGGAAAATTCTCTTTCTACGTTCAGTCGATTCAACGTTCTTGAGTTGCTAAAAACTGACGCAAGCTCAACAAGCTGAGTGTTTGACCCAAATTCAAGGGCAAAATTGAAATTCCTTCCAAGCGGGACTGTACCCAACCTTCTCCCCAGTACCATTCGTGGAACCCGTCAATGCCTCCGCTGAGTACTAAGCGGAGGCAGTTGGATTTCACAACTTTTACTTGATGATGAATCGCGACTGGCCCAGTCCAGGTTGTAAACTGGAATCCGGGAAGCAATTCTTCTGGCATTCCTGGCGCAAAACGTTGTCCTAAAAGCCATTTTTTTAGTTGCACGGGATGCAGCAGACTGTCACGAATTGCATCTGTTGATGCTTCGATTTCGATCCGCAGTTGGCTTTGTTGAAAATTACCCAGCATTTTTCTCGAATTACCTAAAGATAAGACATCGCTATTTCTAATATTGCAAATAGTTTTTGTCATTAGTCATCAGTCCTTTGTCCTTTGCAAATAACTAGTGAGTAATGATCAATAACCAATGACAGCCGTTTATTTGCGTAACACCCCACTACGTTACTTTTCTTGCAGCAGAGAACTTAGAATAGAAAAAGTGAACTTGTTAAGAAATGTAAGGTTATTCATGGCGGATCAGTTAATTCGTGCAACAGCAGCCGAAGGTGGAATTCGTGCCGTAGGTGCGATCACCACACGTTTAACAGAAGAAGCACGGCAGCGCCACAAGCTTTCTTATGTGGCAACAGCAGCACTGGGTAGGACTATGGCGGCGGGCTTGTTAATGGTTTCTAGTATGAAGCGAACTGGATCGAGGGTGAATGTTCGGGTGAAGGGCGATGGGCCTTTGGCTGGCATATTAGTAGACGCAGGCTTAGATGGTACGGTACGCGGATATGTTGGGAATCCATCTATAGAATTGCCTCCTAATGCCAAAGGTAAGTTAGATGTTGGTGGTGCTGTGGGTGGCGGCTACCTCTACGTTGTGCGGGATATCGGTTATGGTTATCCTTACTCTAGTACGGTAGAACTAGTTTCTGGCGAAATTGGTGATGATGTCGCTCATTATCTGGTGAATTCCGAACAAACACCTTCGGCTTTAGTTTTAGGTGTGTTCGTGGGAGCAGGGGGAGTAACTGCTGCTGGGGGATTATTGGTACAAATATTGCCCAAAGCCGCCAGAGACGAAGCCTTAGTAGAAACATTGGAATCACGGGTAGCTGGTCTAGCAGGATTTACGCCATTGTTGCAAGCTGGCAAGACGTTACCTGAAATCTTTGGTGACTTATTGGGAGATATGGGGTTGGAAATCTTTTCCGAACGCCAAATGTTGCGGTTTCACTGTGGTTGCTCTTTCGATCGCGTTTTGGGGGCACTAAAGATTTTGGGAGAAGCTGAACTGCAAGATATGATTATCAAGGATGATGGTGCTGAAGCAACTTGCGACTTTTGCGGCAACGTCTACCAGGCAAGTAGCGATCAGTTAGCTCAACTAATTTCCGATTTGCAAGCCGAATCGGCTGTTTGAGGATAAAGTATAAAATAACACTGATTTTTGAGATTGATAATGGTACTCTGTGGAGAGAGATAATCAAAAAAGTAGCTTTTTAATGATGAGAAAGTTACTATGTCAACAATGGAATTATCAACCTAAAACAGAGCGTTATTCAATTATTTTGGTGTGAGAAATGACAGAGCGGGATATTCCAGACAGTTGGTCTTCAGCCAGTGGAAGAGAGCCAGATCAAAACAAAAGATTATCCCGAACAGAACAATTCGGTGAAACTCAGCCATTTGATGTCCCAGCTACTGGTTCTACCTCCAAGTCAGTGAAGCGGCGAAAAAAAAACCATACGAAAGGATCATCTATAAATAGTCATTCAGAAGAAACTGCCCAACTCAGTAGTACTTCTAGGAAATGGCCACGCTGGATGAAAAGCTGGACATTGTGGCTAGTACTACTAATGTTGATTCCCGGCAGTATAGGATTCTTGGCAATGGCAATGCTGCTAAAGTTGCCAACTGCCCCTAATTGCCCATCGATTTTCTGGCCGCTAGCTAGTGCTTCTGTGCGGCTACATTGCGCTCAGCTAGCGGCTTCTAAGCAAACAGTGAACGACCTATTGCAAGCGATCACTCTGGTGAAGCAACTACCACAAAATCACCCGTTGCATGGAGAAATCGATCGTTTCATCGAAGAATGGTCGCGGGATATTTTGAAGCTAGCCGATCAAAGTTTCCAAACAGGGAATTTAGAGGAAGCGATCGCTACTGCTCAGAAAATACCCGAAGATGTAGCAGCTTATAAATTAGTCAATGAACAAGTTGACAAATGGCAGTCAATTTGGTTAAAGGCTGAAGCCACATACAACGGTGCGATCGCCGAAGTAAAAGAACGGCGCTGGCAATCGGCGTTCATGTTATCCGCTAAAATACTGCGTGTAGACAATCAATATTGGGCGGGTACTAAATACGACCAATTAAATCGTCTAATTGCCACAGCACGGGAAGATGGCGATAAGTTAGGAAAAGCCGAAAGTTTAGCAAACAGCAAAGTAGTCGATAATATCCTAAAAGCGATCGAGTTAGCCGAGTCCATTGGGCAGGAAAGTTATCTTTACCAAAAAGCTCAGGAAGCGGTTCCGGCATTTGGGCGCAAAATGCTGGAATTGGCACAGGCGAAACTAGATAAGCAGGATGCGGATGAAGCGCTGAATATTGCTAGGCAAATACCGGAAAGTACGAAACTACAAGGCGAAACTGATGACTTTATTGCCATAGCTGACGCCAAAAGGAGTGCTTGGATCGGTAATGTTTCTGGTTTAGAGGCAGCGATCGCTCAAGCACAACAAATCGATCCTTCCAGACCAGTGTATAACGAAGCACAGCAACTAATTGCTCGTTGGCAGTTGGAAATTGAAGATGTTGCGAATCTGGAAAAAGCGAGAATATTGGCTAGCCAGGGAACAGTCCCAAATTTAACAGCAGCGATCGCTCAAGTACAGCTGATTCCTGCTAGCAATCCTAGAGGCGCAGAAGCTAGGCAAGAGATAGGTCGCTGGAATGCCCAAGTGGAGACAATTGAAGACCAACCTTACTTAGAC
>NZ_JADEXF010000565.1 GCF_015207245.1 Nostoc cf. edaphicum LEGE 07299 | reverse complement strand
TCCCGTAACGCTGCTTCGCGTTGTTGCAATTGTTGCTCTTGGATTTTAATTGTCGCCTGGATTTGTTGCCATTCACTAGGGGTTTGAGATGCTTCTAACTCTGCTAAGGCGTGTCGCAATTGTTGCAACTCATTTTCTTGTCCAGGTAATTCCCGCTCTAAAATTTCTAATCGAGATTGAGCAGTGGCTAATTTTTCGCTGTTTTGGGCGAGTTGCGATCGCGTCCCCTCTAATTGGGCTGTTAAACTCTTAATGTCTTTCTGCAACTGCTCCAATTGCAACTGCTGTTCTCGCCGTGCTTGACGCGCTTCGGTGAGTTCCTGGGTGAGTTTTTTGGTTTTGGTTGATAAATTAGCGATCGCTTCAGTACAACGTTCTAAAACTCGCTCAATGTCTACCAAGCGAGTTTTTAAAGCGATCGCTTCATCAGATTCCGCCGCTTCCGCATTGCCAAACCGCAACGCTGAACGATTACTGTTGCTACCACCAGTCATTGCACCGCTGGTTTCCAGAAGTTCTCCGTCTAAGGTGACGATGCGATACAGTCCTAAATTTTTTCGCGCCGCTTCCAGGTTGGCAAATACTACCGTGTTGCCGAAAACATAGCTAAATACATCTTTGTAACGGCGATCGCAATCAACTAAGTTCACAGCATAATTAACAAAACCGCTAGCAAAACGCAGCGTTGCATCTTGAGTAAATTTAGGAGCGTGAATTTTATTTAGTGGTAAAAAAGTCGCTCTCCCTGCACGTTTTTGTTTGAGTAGTTCAATCCCTGCTGCGGCGATGCTGTCATCTTCCACCACAATATGTCCCAAACGTCCTCCAGCAGCCATTTCCAAGGCTAGCTGATGCCGGGGTTCCACCTTTCCTAACTGCACAACTAAACCGCAAACACCAGGCATTCCCGATTGTAAGATAACTTTACTAGCTTGGGTTCCTTGGACTTCTTGCTGTGCTTGCGTTTGCGCCTCTATTTTATCCAACTGGCGTTGTTTTTCTCGTTGTTCGGAAAGTAATCGTTTTTGAGTTTCCTGTTGGATTTGCAGTTCTTGTTCTGTAGCTGAAAGATTTTGGGCTAAATTTTGGATGGGTTCGCTAGAGGCGTTAAATTCTGTTTCAACTCCACTACACTGAGTTTGTTTTTCTGCTAATAGCGGTTCGTCGCGTTCAATTAACTGGGTTTGCTCTTGGATAAGCTGCTGTAACTGATTATTGCGTTCTCTGAGTTGTGCTTGTTCGGTGCGTTGCGGTTCTAGAGTGTGCAGCAAAGCTTCAATTTGACGGTTGAATGCTGTTTGTTGCTGCACCCAGGCTTCTGAAGCCGAGGCGATTTCTGCGGCGGCTTCGCGGGAGGTTTCTAAGGCTTGGTGGGCTTCATTTCTTTGGTGTTGGGAAGACGCGATGAATCGCGTCTCTACAATGTGTGTTTCGGCAATTTCTTCTAGGGAATGACGATGTTTTTGAATCTCTTGCTGAGTTTGAGTCAGACGTTTGGTAGTTTCTTGGGAAGCTGTCTGTAATTCGGTTAGCTGACGCTGGAGTTGTTTGCGTTCTGCTTCTTGGGTGGCGAGGGTAGATTGTACCGCCAAAAGTTCCTCTTCTCCCAATGCTTTAACGTGGGCATTGAGTTGTTCGAGTTCAGCAGTTTTTTGAACGATTTCGGAATTTAGGTTGGTGAGTTGGGTAGTGAGTTCTGTAAAATTGCGATCGCCTGTTTGAATTTCGTGAACTAACTTTTCTTGTTGTGCTTGTAGCGATCGCCATGATAAAACAGCTTCCCAGGATTGCTTCGCTAGAAATTCTGTGCGGAGTTTTTGATATTTCTCAGCTTTCGCCCGATCTTGGGAAAGGCGATCGCGCTGTGCAGTTAATTCTGTCTCAATAATCCGACAGCTATCTTCCTTTTCCTTCACCTCATCTAAAGTTGATTTGGCTTGGATAATTTTGCGATCGAACGCCGCCACCCCAGCTAATTCATCAATAATTTCCCGCCGTTCCCGCGCATTCATCGAGATAATGCTGGTGACATCCCCTTGCAGCACCACATTGTAGCCTTCAGGATAAACCCGTAGATTACTTAGTTCTCCATGCAACTCCGTTAACGTGCAAGGTACACCATTGATATAGTAATTCGATGTATAAGTCCCTTGGTGAGTAACTCGTAGCCTTCTAGTAACACTCCACTCTGCCGATTTTGGATTTTGGATTTTGGATTTTGGATTTTCTTCCCCTACTTCTTCTACTTCCCCCACTTCCTCCCTTTGTGCCTTTGCGTCTTTGTGTGAGATTTCATCGGACAAATCAAATGTCACCGTGACGCTAGCCTCAATCGAAGCACGTCCTTTAGCCGTTTGAGTGTTATTTACCAAATCCGGTAAGCGTTCGGCTCGCATTCCCTTAGAACTAGAGAGTCCCAGGCAAAAGAGCAGTGCATCTAAGATATTAGACTTACCCGAACCATTTGGCCCAGATATGACAGTACACCCCGGTAGCAAAGGGACAGAAGTAGTGCCACCGAAGGATTTGAAGTTCGTAAGTTCCACGCGCTTGATGTGCACCATAGGCGCTGGTTCCCTGGGCTAATGAAGAACAAGTGTATCAACTAATTAAGAATTCGCAAGAGGGTAAGGCGGAGAATTGGATAATTATAGTAAACGCGTTGCGGTGAGCCTGCAAGCTTCACCCAAAAAGCTTACCGCAGGCGATCGCTCAGTGTACGGCAAAAATTTTGATGTCGCAAACTGACCATGAAAATTTTCCCAGAGCAGATAATATCATGTCTGACTAATTACTTGTAATTCAAAAATCTCTGCGTTTGCGTGTCTTTACGTCAGTCCTAAATTACAACTATTCAACCAGACACGATCTCAGGATACTTTAAGTGCGAAGGAGAATCACTTGGTATAGTTTGAACCATCTATTCTGGATCTGTCGTCCTCGGTTGATCGTGACAACAAAGCGATCGCATTTTTATCTCAGGATATAACTAGTTTGAAATACGCTCAAGGCATTCTCACACAGTAATGTTACCTGCTAAGGAACTGAAGGGACAAGAGAACAAAGTAATTCAACCAAATGGTAGAGGATATTAAAAGCACCAAATGAATTTATAATAAAGTAATCTTTACAATTGAAAAAACGTAGAAAGAAAGTCATCTTTACTACCCCAATCTGTTGTCTGTGATATAATTCTTAACCCCAAATATTTGTAGAACTTAGTAATGAAGAAATTAATTAAAGGTCTGCGCGAATTTAAATCTAGCTATTTTTCGACACATCAACAATTATTTGAGCAACTTTCACACGGTCAAAAGCCCAGAGTATTATTTATTACCTGTTCTGATTCGCGTCTCGATCCAAATCTAATTACACAAGCCCAAGTTGGTGAATTATTTGTTATTCGCAATGCAGGTAACATCATTCCACCCTATGGGGCAAGTAATGGCGGTGAAGGCGCGACAATTGAATATGCTGTTCAAGCTTTAGATATTCGCCAAATTATTATTTGTGGTCACTCTCATTGCGGTGCAATGAAAGGATTAATGAAGTTACACAATCTCAGCGATGAAATGCCGCTTGTACATGATTGGCTTAAATATGCAGAGGCAACTCGAAGGCTAGTTATAGACCACTACAGTCACTATGGCCAAGAAGAACTGCTAGAGATTATGATTGCCGAAAATGTTCTGACTCAAATTGAGAATTTGCGGACATATCCAGTGATTCACTCTAGGCTTTATCAAGGAGAACTCAGCATTTATGCTTGGATTTATCACATTGAAACAGGAGAAGTTTTCGCATACGATCCACAAAAACACGCTTATGTTTTGCCTCAAACTCAGCTTCCACCATCAGAAATAGATGAGTCCTTCAGAGGTGAAATTACAAATACCAATGTAGCCTGTCT
>NZ_JADEXF010000564.1 GCF_015207245.1 Nostoc cf. edaphicum LEGE 07299 | reverse complement strand
GGTGTGGCAAAAGGGCCTGATGGTGCTTATTACATCAGCCAATTTACTGGTTTCCCTTTCCCAGAAGGTGAGGCAAAAATCTATCGAGTCGGTACTGATGGTAAATCATCAGTCTTCGCCGATGGTTTTACCCAACTCACAGACTTGGAATTCGATCCTGCGGGCAATTTGTATGCTTTGCAGTACGCCAATCAGTCAGCCTGGAAGGGTGCTTTTGATGGTTCTGTAATCAAAATAGCTCCCGATGGCACACGCACAACTCTTCTGAGTGGCAATGGATTAGAGTCGCCTAGCGCCCTGACTATTGGTTCTGATGGTGCAGTATACGTCACCAACCGAGGCGATCGCCCAGGACTTGGACAAGTTCTCAGAATTGAAAATACCAAGTCTATTCCTGAACCTGATTCTGCTTTAGGTGTATTAGCGATCGGCGCTTTCGGCGTTGGTTGGTTGCACAAGAAAAGAAACTCTAAATCTCTCATAGATAGAGTTGTGGCGCTCAAGTAAAAAGTTTCAAACCAATATCAGTGCCTCTCAAGGACATTTACCCTGCATTCTTCAGGGACTAGAATTCCTTCTCTTTAAAACCATAAAACTTTCCCGAAATTAGTAACTCTTAATCTCCCTTGAAAGGTATGAAACTCAAATCATTTGCTCTGACATCTCTGACATTTTGTTTTACTGCTATTTGTGGAACAACATCTGCACAAGCTGCAACACTAACAAGTATTGTCGATGGAATCAGTAATGCACGGGGTGCTAGCTTTGGCCCTGATGGAAGTCTATACGTGGCAGAACCAGGTATAGGAGGAAACGGGAATTGCCAGCCATCTCCAAGTACAATATTTCAGCCTCTTTGTGTAGGCAATAGTGGTTCACTCGTTAAAGTCTCACCAGACGGTACCAAAACGCGTTTACTCACTAACTTTCAGTCTGTCGCAGAACAACCCTCCGGCAACCAAGGAGCTGGTATTCAAGACCTGCAATTCGACTCTTTGGGAAATGCTTATCTTTTAACTGGGTTTGCTGGATATCCTGGAAACCGCGATAAAGAAACACTTAAACTTGGTTCTAAATACCCTATTCCAGAAACGCAAATTAAAGTTTTCCCGCCATCCGCACCCGATAAAGTTTTGAATGCCTCGAACTTAGCACAACTATACAAAGTTGACCTGAATACCGGCTCTCTCAACAGTATTTTCGACTTTGGCAAGTATGAAATTGTCAACAATCCAGATGGTCAAGATGTAGTTACCAATCCCTACGATCTGACTATCAGTGGCGATACTGCTTATGTCGTTGATGGAGGTGGAAACGCTGCTTACAAAATAAAACTTGATGGCAGTGACTCTAAAGCGATCGCAATTCCTAAGAAAATCGCTAGCGCCTCAGTGTTGCCATCTGCGCCACCAGGGCAAGAGTTACCTCCAGACCTAGTAGAGTTGCTTCCAGGGCTAGTAGAACAGGTTCCTGGAGGACAAGTAGCCATTCAATCAGTACCAACAGGTGGCGCAGTTGGCCCCGATGGAGCTTTATACGTTGGTGAATATACGGGTTTTCCTTATCCAGAAAATCAATCACGGATTTTCCGCATCGGCAAGGATGAAAAGCCAGAGGTCTTTCTAGATGGGTTTACGCACATCACCGACCTAACTTTTGATGAGAAAGGCAATTTGCTGGTCTTACAGTTCAGTGACCAGTCCCAGTTAAACGGTGACATCACAAATCTACCTGGATCTCTCATCCAAGTTTCTCCTGATGGCACTCGCACAACACTCGTTGCAGCAGGTCAAGGGCTAGATTCGGCTGATGGAATTGATATTGGTCCTGACGGCAAGATTTATATTACCAACCGTGGTGTCGGCCCAGAAAACGGGCAGATTGTTCGGGTGGATGGTCTTGTTACACAAAAAGTCCCCGAACCTACTTCAATACTTGGCTTATTAGCACTTGCTAGCGTAGGCGCAACTGCTGCTTTCGCCAAGCGCAAAGACCAACACAAGTTGGGTGAAAAGTTACTACCCAAAGCAGAGATAGTCTAATTCCTCTTTACCTGGTGTCAGGTAATAGTTAGAGAATAGGCTGCTGCCTCACACAGAAAGTTGCATTTCAAACAGGAGGCAGCAGCCCGAATATTAGGGTTCCCGAACTGGGACTGGGAACAAAATTAGTCTAGGAAAGAGTATACACTCATACAACCAGGACTTCAAACTCATGGGATTAGTCAAAAATTTGTCAATCAGCATTCTCGGTGCTGGATTCATGGTGTTGGCAGCAGCAGCCCAAGCCAAAGCTGTAACATTAACTTACGACAGAAGTATTGGCAGTCCTGGCTTCGGCCCTGGGCAACTGTTTGTTCCCCAAGGTATAGCGGTGGATAGCCAAGGGAATACCCTCATAGCTAACGGACGCGGTGTTAACCCGGATGGTACTCCTAACTACAACCTCGGTAACAAAATTGAAAAATTTAGTCCAAGCGGCCAGTATATTGGAGCTATTGGCTCCGGCGGCACAGGACCCGGACAGTTTGACGAGCCAACAACTGTAGACTTTAATCCCGTAACAGGGGATCTGTATTCGGGTGATGTTTACAACAACCGCATCAATCAATTCGATTCTCAGGGTAACTTTATTAGATCCTTTGCAAATGGAGATTTTACCCCTCGCGTAAATGATCGGATTTTCTTTGGGCCATCTGGTCTAACATTTGACAAAACTGGCAACGTTTACGTAGGTGATTTCAACGGCGAAAGAATCCTTAAATTCACACCAGACGGACAGGCAATTGGTGTCATTGGTGGCGCTCTTGGCACTGCACCTGGACAATTCCAAGGTGTCGCAGGTGTAAGAATTTCCCCAGTTAGTGGAAATATCTTTGTAGCTGACCAGTATAACAACCGCGTTCAAGTACTCGATCCAAATGGTAAATCTCTATTGGCATTTGGTTCAGCAGGTAGCGGGCCTGGACAACTTCTTCAGCCAATTGGCATCGAAGTGGACGAGCAAGAGAATGTTTATGTAGCTGATTCTATCAACAGCCGCGTTCAGGTCTTTGATAAAAACGGTAAGTTCTTGACTTCCTTCGGTCAACCAGCCCTCGATGCATCAGGTAATCCTGTACCGCCTCCAGCATTAACTGGCCCTCCTTTTGGCAATCCCCTCGACCTCACTCCCGGCAGATTTAACTGGACGGGTGGTACAAGCTATAAAGATGGCAAGCTTTATGTGGGCGATTTCTTCCAAGGTCGCGTCCAAGTGCTAAACGTAGAAGGCAGAAGGCAAGTACCAGAACCTAGTTCAGCATTGGGTTTAGCATTGCTTGGACTTGGGGCTGCTACCGTCACATTGCGGAAACGTGGGCAACAAAAGCCAGTCTTCAGTTTAGAGAAAGAACTACAAAAACAGTGCTGAGTTCTCATGATTGAGTAGCAGTAAAGTGACCGAATCCGAGTTCAGAAGTCGAAGTTCCGAGTTCTGAGGCTGAAGTTCCGAGTTCTGAGGCTGAAGTTCCGAGTTCAAAGGTCGAAGTTCCGAGTTCAGAGGCTGAAGTTCCAAGTTCAGAGGTCGAAGTTCCAGGTTCAGAGGCTGAAGTTCCGAGTTCAGAGGCTGAAGTTCCGGGTTCAGAGGCTGAAGTTCCGGGTTCAGAGGCTGAAGTTCCAAGTCCAGAGGTCGAAGTTCCGAGTTCAGAGGCTGAAGTGGATTAAACAAAATCTAAAACTTCTATTTCGTGGGGTGCGTTATGCCCTTGGGTAACACACCTTACGAAAATTTCAGGTCATAAATCTGGAATAAGGGAGATAAAAACTGGATAACACTAAATAAAGCCAACATTATCAAGGTGCTTTTAGGACATTAACGGTTAATGCACATTCTGATTTATTCATACAACTATCATCCAGAACCAATTGGTA
>NZ_JADEXF010000563.1 GCF_015207245.1 Nostoc cf. edaphicum LEGE 07299 | reverse complement strand
TGTATAAGAGACAGACTGTCCAGAGATGGAATTGATAATTAATAACGGCTCATAAGCTGGATTAGCATTTAAAGGCATTTGCTTTGCTGAAGCTTCTAAGCGTTGCAATGCCCTAGCTAAAGCGCGGGGATTACCAGTTAATCTAGCAGAACCTGCATCAGCAGAAAATTCTCGTGTGCGCGAAATTGCTAGCTGAATGATTGTCGCAGCCAGTGGCGCAAGCATGACTGTTAATAAAACTCCTATTGGATTTCCACCTCTGTTGTCATCTCGTGAACCACCACCAAACCATAGGCTGTAACTAACCATTTGGGCTAGGAATGAAATCGCACCAGCCACAGTAGCAGCAACGGCTTGTGTCAAGGTGTCACGATTAATAATATGGGTTAGCTCGTGGGCGATAACGCCTTCGAGTTCATCATCTGGCAATATATTTAGAATACCTTCGGTGACAGCCACAGCAGCGTGTTCTGGATCGCGCCCTGTAGCGAAAGCGTTAGCACCAAGGCTAGGAACTATGTAAACTTTAGGCATAGGAATGTTAACGCGATTGCTCAATCTTTGCACCATCCGATAAAGTCCTGGTGCTTCCCTTTCACTCACAGGTTGCGCCTGGTATACTGCTAGGGCAATTTTATCTGATTGATACCAGGAAAACAGGTTGGTTACTGCTGCCAAGCCAATCCCGATAATCAAGCCACTATAACCACCAATTACCCAGTAACTAATTGCAATCAAAAGACCACTTAACGCAGCTAGCAAAGCAGCCGTTTTCAATTGATTTGTCATGTTTTTGCTCTCCTGCTAATGCTGTGTAAATTTTTTAGAAAACAGCATTACTTCAGCTACATTTTGATTTTATCCAGCTAAACTTAGATATATAGTACAGAAAACCTATCAGATAAGTACGGTTTTCCTACTTAAGTTTTAGTAATAAGTAATTTAGGAATAAAATTAATTCTTATAAATACTGAAAATACATCTATCTATAGGAATAAATTGTTGCTCTAGGCAGAAATTACAACTGTGATGCTTAGATTAGGCTATGCCTACACCATTAGTTAAGATGCAGTTACTTATAAAGGTTCTGAGTTTATTCCTTGTATTTGATCTACCTGTTCGGTAAATACCTGAAAATCTAATTCGCACGCTTTCAAAGCTTCAGTAGCTTGTGAATATTTTGGGGTATCAAACTAATCGCGATCGCAAATTTTTGGCAACCAAGAACGCAGTTTAATTAGTTTCACCTCATTAGACTATTGGTTCTCAAGAATTACAGAACTGATATAGTAATACTATTTTCAAAAATTTTTGCAGCAAATAAATCGGCTGTAGGGGTATCTCTATCACTATTGTAGTAAAAACAGGCAAAATGCAGCTACAAAATAAATTTGTCCAGAAAATTCCTCAGACTGTTTGGGTTTTAGGGTTTGTCAGTCTGTTGACAGATATTAGTTCCGAGATGATTAATTCTGTGTTGCCCTTGTTTCTAGTATCAGTTTTAGGGGCAGATATTTTGACTGTCGGCATCATTGAAGGTATCGCAGAGGCGACAGCTTCAATCTTAAAAGTCTTTTCAGGAGTATTGAGTGATTACTGGGGACATCGTAAAGGATTAGCGGTGTTTGGATACGGATTATCAACCTTTGTGAAACCTCTATTTGCTGTAGCTACCAATCCGACTGGGGTGTTAATAGCTCGATTTGGCGATCGCATTGGCAAAGGTATTCGGGTAGCGCCCCGCGATGCCTTAGTTGCCGATTCCACTAATCCAGAAGTACGCGGCGCAGCCTACGGATTGCGTCAATCCCTCGATACTATCGGAGCATTTTTGGGGCCTTTGGCAGCATTTACCCTGATGGCTGCATCCAAAAACAACTTCCGCCTCATTTTTTGGCTAGCACTCATCCCTGGATTCTTCGCAGTGGCTTTATTAGTAGTGGGAGTGCGCGAACCAAAAACAACTCAAACTCAAGGAAACCGAAGCAATCCTCTGCAATGGGAAGCTTTATACAGTTTGGGTTCAGGATACTGGGTAATTGTAGTAGTGGCATTGCTATTCAATTTAGGCAACTCCAGCAATGCTTTTTTGTTGCTGCGAGCTGAACAAACAGGTATTTCTGCTTCACTCATCCCATTGACATTAATGGTGGTGAACATCGCCTACTCGTTCAGCGCCTACCCATTGGGAATACTTTCAGATCGCGTGGGAAAATTTGGTTTACTAGTAGGCGGATTTCTCCTATATGCTCTAGTGTATCTAGGCTTTGCTTTCGTGCAGACACCTTGGCAAGTCTGGGGATTGTTTGCCCTTTATGGTCTGCATTTAGGTATGAGTAAAGGATTGCTGTTAGCGCTAGTGGCAAATAGTATACCTGCAAATCTGCGCGGCACTGCTTTTGGATTCTTCAATTTGGCTGTGGGATTAGCGCTTTTACCTGCTAGTTTGCTAGCTGGGGGATTGTGGCAAACATTGGGAGCAGAGGCAACATTTATAACTGGAAGTTTGTTTGCGATCGCTGCTGTCTTATTATTGGTAATTAATAGAAAAAAATATTTGCAAATATAAGTAAGCTAACTGAATCTCAATAAATTATCTATGAGGTTGCGGTGGATAATACAGCCCACCGTAACCTTTAGACTAATAGATTGAGTTTAACAAAAGCGATCGCTCTACACCTTAAAGTTCTCAGCAATCCGCTTCATGGCTTCTTCGACATTCTCCCGGCTGTTAAACGCCGAAATGCGGAAGTAACCTTCACCCGCAGCACCAAAGCCAGAACCAGGTGTCCCTACAACGTTGACAGTTTGCAGCAGCTTATCAAAGAATTCCCAACTGGATAAACCATTAGGAGTTTTCACCCAAACGTAAGGTGCATTCACGCCACCATAAACTGACAATCCGGCGGCTGTGAGTTTCTCGCGGATAATTTTGGCGTTTTCTAGATAGAAACTCACCAATCCTTTGATTTGCGCTTGTCCTTCTTCAGAGTAAACCGCTTCGGCTCCTCGTTGGACGATGTAAGAAACACCATTAAACTTGGTAGACTGGCGGCGATTCCAGAGTTTCCATAGTTCTACATCGGAACCATCGGTGGCTTTGGCTGTGAGTGTCTTTGGTACTACGGTTAACGCGCAACGAGTTCCTGTAAAACCTGCGTTCTTAGAGAAAGAGCGAAATTCGATCGCAACTTCTCTTGCACCTTCAATTTCATAAATTGAGTGCGGAATCGATGTATCGGTAATATAAGCTTCGTAGGCTGCATCAAAGAAAATAATCGAGTTATTAGCTTTGGCATAGTCCACCCAAGCCTTGAGATATTCCTTGGTTGCAGTTGCGCCAGTGGGGTTATTGGGAAAGCAGAGATAAATTAAATCTACTTTCTTTGAAGGAATTTCGGCGGTGAAGTTGTTATCAGCCGTAATTGGCAGATAAACTAAACCCTCAAATTCGCCTTTATCGTTGGCATCCCCAGTATTTCCCACCATAACATTAGTGTCTACATACACAGGGTAAACTGGGTCAGTAACGGCAATTATATTGTCATGACCAAAGATTTCCAAAATGTTACCTGTGTCGCACTTGGAACCGTCAGAGATAAAGATTTCGGAAGCATCTATATTGGCTCCTCGTGCTTGAAAATCTTGAGTAGCAATTTTTTCCCGCAACCATGCGTAGCCTTGCTCTGGGCCATAGCCTTTAAAGGTATTGCGATCGCCCATTTCTTCCACAGCTTTAATCATCGCTGTACGGCAAGCCTCCGGTAGAGGTTCGGTAACATCACCAATGCCCAGCCGGATGATTTTAGCATTACTGTTAGCTTCTGCAAAGGCATTCACCCGCCGAGCAATTTCTGGAAACAGATAACCCGCTTTCAGCTTCAGGTAGTTGTCGTTAATAGTTGCCATTATGTGGATTATGAAAAAC
>NZ_JADEXF010000562.1 GCF_015207245.1 Nostoc cf. edaphicum LEGE 07299 | reverse complement strand
TCTCTCAAGTGCGGTAATTGGTGGGGATGCGGGGATTGATGGCAGATCCTCAAGGGGAAATTATCGATTTGCCCATCAAAACCAACTTCCGTGAAGGACTCACTGTAACGGAATACATTATTTCGTCTTACGGTGCCAGAAAAGGATTGGTGGATACTGCCTTGCGGACGGCTGACTCTGGTTATCTCACCCGCCGCTTGGTAGATGTATCCCAAGATGTAATTATTCGGGAATTTGACTGCGGCACCACTAGAGGTCTGGCGATTCGACCAATGACAGAAGGTGCCAAAACCTTGATTCCTCTGGGAACCCGCTTAATGGGACGGGTAATTGGCGAAGATGTCGTGCATCCGGTAACAAAAGAAGTTATTGCAGCACGCAATTCCCCAATTTCGGAGGATTTGGCGAAGAAAATTGAAAAATCTGGGGTGGGAGAAGTTGTGGTGCGATCGCCACTAACTTGTGAAGCCGCACGTTCTGTCTGTCAACACTGCTATGGCTGGAGTTTGGCCCACGCCAAGATGGTAGATTTGGGTGAAGCTGTGGGGATTATTGCCGCCCAGAGTATCGGCGAACCTGGAACCCAGCTAACCATGCGCACATTCCACACTGGTGGTGTATTTACCGGAGAAGTGGCGCAACAAGTTCGTTCCAAAATTGATGGGACTGTCAAGCTTCCGCGAAAACTGAAGACCAGAACATATCGTACCCGCCACGGGGAAGATGCCCTTTATGTTGAGGCTAATGGCATCATGCTTTTGGAGCCAACAAAAGTAGGTGATGTTACCCCAGAGAATCAGGAAGTTCATCTTACCCAAGGTTCGACACTATACGTATTTGACGGAAATAAGGTAAAACAAGGTCAATTGTTGGCAGAGGTTGCCCTCGGTGGACGTACAACTCGGACTAATACAGAAAAAGCAGTTAAAGATGTCGCCTCTGATTTAGCAGGGGAAGTGCAATTTGCCGAAGTTGTTCCAGAGCAAAAAACTGACCGTCAAGGTAATACCACAACCACAGCCGCACGCGGTGGTTTGATTTGGATTTTGTCTGGGGAAGTTTACAACTTGCCGCCTGGTGCAGAATTGGTGGTGAAAAATGGTGATGCGATCGCCTCTAATGGAGTTTTAGCAGAAACCAAGTTAACTAGTTTGCACGGTGGTGTAGTGCGTTTGCCAGAAGCTACTCCAGGTAAGAGTACTAGGGAAATTGAAATTATCACCGCTTCTGTGGTCTTAGACCAGGCAACCGTGACAGTCCAAAGTTCCCAAGGTCGCAATAACTACTTAGTCTCCACTGGCAACAACCAGGTATTTAATCTCCGGGCTACACCAGGCACAAAAGTGCAAAATGGTCAAGTGGTAGCCGAGTTAATTGATGACCGCTATCGCACAACCACTGGTGGTTTCCTGAAATTTGCTGGTGTAGAAGTCCAGAAAAAAGGCAAAGCCAAGCTAGGTTATGAAGTTGTGCAGGGCGGTACCCTTTTGTGGATTCCCGAAGAAAGCCACGAAGTTAATAAAGATATCTCCTTGCTGTTGGTAGAAGACGGTCAGTTTGTCGAAGCTGGCACCGAGGTAGTGAAAGATATCTTCTGCCAAAACAGTGGTGTGGTAGAAGTGACCCAGAAAAACGACATCCTGCGGGAAGTAGTGGTGAAGCCAGGGGAACTGCTGATGGTGGACGATCCCGAATCAGTTATCGGGCGAGATAACACCTTCATCCAACCAGGTGAGGAATTCCAAGGCAATGTCGCCACAGAATTGCGTTATATCCAGTATGTAGAGACACCAGAAGGCCCTGCCCTGTTGAGTCGTCCAGTAGTTGAGTTTGCTGTACCAGATAATCCAGATGTGCCATCAACTACATCTGTAAGTCAACAAACCGGGCGATCGATTCAATTAAGAGCGGTGCAGCGACTACCTTATAAAGATTCAGAACGCGTCAAATCTGTTGAAGGCGTGGAACTGCTGCGAACCCAGCTAGTGCTGGAAATTGAGCAAGAAGGGGAACAAGACCATAATGCTTCACCCTTGGCAGCAGATATTGAATTAGTAGAGGATACCGAAGATCCAGAAGTGCAACGTTTACAACTAGTGATTTTGGAATCCTTGGTAATTCGTAGAGATATTACCGCCGATGCCACCCAAGGTAGCACCCAGACGACACTTGAGGTACACGATGGGCTAACCATCGCCCCAGGTTCTGTAGTCGCACGTACCCAAATTTTGTGTAAAGAAGGCGGGGAAGTACGAGGTGTTCAAAAAGGAACCGAAAACGTGCGTCGCTGTTTGGTGTTGCGCGACGCTGACAGACTTCCGATTAATACTAGTACTCAGCCAAAGGTAAAAGTGGGTGACTTGCTAGTAGAAGGTACAGAAGTTGCTCCTGGAGTTTTTGCCCCAGAATCAGGACAAGTAGTCGATATTAAAAGCGTCGCTGCTGCATCTGGTGGAGAATCAGCTTTGAGTACTAAAAACTACGTTATTACTACCCGTATCGGTCGCCCTTATCGAGTCAGCCCTGGTGCTGTGTTGCAGATAGAAGACGGCGATTTGGTACAACGGGGTGATAACTTGGTGTTGCTGGTGTTTGAACGCGCCAAAACCGGAGATATTATTCAAGGTTTGCCCCGGATTGAGGAACTACTTGAAGCTCGTAAACCGAAAGAAGCGTGCATCTTATGTCGGCGGGGCGGAGAAGTTAAGGTAGTTTACGGTGATGGTGATGAAGCGATCGCCATCAAGGTCGTAGAATCAAATGGCGTGGTGACAGATTATCCTCTGGGGCCTGGACAAAATTTGATTGTGCCAGATGGCTCAATGGTATTAGCGGGACAACCGTTAACTGATGGCCCATCCAACCCCCACGAAATTTTGGAAATCTTCTTTAGCTTGGGTTCCGAAGATGGAATCTATGCTTGTGCTAGCCTTGCCTTGCAAAAGGTACAAACCTTCTTGGTGAATGAAGTGCAAATGGTGTATCAGTCTCAAGGGATTGATATTTCCGATAAGCACATTGAAGTGATTGTTCGCCAGATGACCAACAAAGTCAGGATTGATGATGGTGGTGACACCACAATGCTTCCCGGCGAATTGGTGGAACTGCGTCAAGTTGAGCAGGTGAACGAAGCTATGGCGATTACAGGCGGTGCTAGGGCACAGTATACTCCAGTATTATTGGGGATTACTAAAGCATCGTTGAACACCGATAGCTTTATTTCCGCCGCTTCCTTCCAAGAGACAACACGGGTACTCACCGAAGCAGCTATCGAAGGCAAATCTGACTGGCTGCGCGGATTAAAAGAAAACGTGATTATCGGGCGATTGATTCCGGCGGGTACTGGATACAATACTTATGAAGAACCAGGAGCGATCGATGACTATGCTGCTGAAATTACCAGTAGCGTGTTAGATGAAGTTGACGATCCCCTAGATATGGTCTTAGACGATCGCACAGCTCGCACCTATAATTTAGATTCTCCTACTCTTGGGGAATCTGGCTTTGGCAGCAGACGTGCAGAAAGGTCAATTCTAGATGAAGAAGATGAACTAATTGCTGACGAAGTAGTAGATGACGACGATTACGAGGAAGAAGAGGAAGACGACGAAGATGATTTCGACGACGAATAGAGACTTGAAATTTCGCGTCTAAAAGGTAAAAGGTAAAAGGTAATATCCAGTCTGCTCAATTACCAATAGCCAAAGTACCTTACCCATGCTAGCGTGCCCCTTGCAAAGGGGCGCGCTAGTTTCAGTTTTACCCCTAGCGAGCAAGTGTCGTCATATTCAATTAAAATAAGCGATCGCAATCAGTATACTGAAATTTTCTCTTTTACAGCGCTGCAAACTTTTTAGGTGCAATTTATCTAGCAGCTTCTGTCATTTGGCTTAATTGATGACACGCCCTAGTAATGACTGGTACATAAC
>NZ_JADEXF010000561.1 GCF_015207245.1 Nostoc cf. edaphicum LEGE 07299 | reverse complement strand
GCAATAAAATGATTTAAGGATGTCAAATTAAAAGGCTAATAATAACTTGCTATTTTTGATTTTTTAGATTGTTCATACGAATAAGGCGGCTTATTCTGCTTCGCGTATCGATCGCACAACAGCCGTCCCCGCGCGATCGCTCATACGTTTTTGCAGGTCGTACCCAAGCAGCAATTCCCATGCATCATTGGGATATCGTTCTGCTAATGACAAAGCCACATCATCTAACATCCAACGGCCGTGGCGTTCATCTTCCCTGATGTGCAGTTCCCAATAACCCACCGCGACTTCTGAGAGTAAGAGTCGTTGCGCCGCCACCAGATAATTTTTGTAAATCGCAGGGCCAGCCACTTCAAAATAGGTCAACCCACCGCTGTAACGCAAGAAATAGCGTTTGCGCTCAGTCACCAGAAAGTTATAATTTGTCGAAGCCAACACTTCCCAAGGTACTAAATCGAAATATGCCTCTGGTTCAGTATTCATGCCAAATTCAGCCAGCATTTGGGCAAAAAATGTCGAGTGCTTGCGAGATAAACGACCATTGCCATATTCTTCTATTAGTACTCGCATCAGCGTACACTGCACTTCATTAGCAGCACCACCCAAAATGCGGGAAAGATGACTAGCTTCAACCAAGCCATCAAAGGAGCCGATCGCTAGCAAGTGACGATAACCAGCTTCAGTCATTTCCTCACGAATGTAGCGGCTACTCTCCGACAAAGGCGGATTTAAATCAGCAGATGCACGCTCAATTAAAGCTTGTTTTACATCCAATTCTTGCAATGCAGCCACATCGAATTCTGCTAATTCCCACTGTTGCCAAGCAGCTTCAATTTGGTCGCGGCATGAGCGCAAATACAGCGATCGCTCATTGTTATAATGCTGCAAATCGTCGTACCAAAACAGCTTTAGCCGATTAATTCGATAAAGTATCCGTTGGAGAAAACGGTGAGCTTGTTCATCAGAGCGATCGTTTCCATAAGCAGCCCCAATTGCCATAGAGAGCGCTTGTTCAAACTCACTGGCTATTGAAGGTTTTGCATCCAGTTGACGATCCAAATCCTCCATTGCTAGCAGTTCTATAAATTGCTCCTCAGCACGGTCGTATTTGGTAATTGTCCTTTCTTTAGTTTGCGTGCTATTTTTCGCAGCCTCAGTCTTAGGAAATATAACTAAATTGCTTTGCATGGAATCTTCGGTACTTTGGAAAAGTGAGAAATTACTTTCACCTCTAATATCTAGGTTTCCACACCAGTAGCTTTCTGTACCTCTTTCCCTGGTTATAAAGAAAAATTAAGTTTTAAACGAATGGGGCATTGGGCATTGGGCATGGGGATTAGGGGAGAGGTGATAGGTGATAGTGAATAATCTGTACCCTGTAACCTGTATCCTATTCTCTTCTTTAACTCCCCCTGCTCCCCTGCCATTACCTACGGCACTCCCTTCTGTTCCTCGATTGCCTTACTGGGTGGAATCTGCTCAAGCGGAATCAGTGCTTCGATCACCGACTTCACAATTGGCGCGGCGACAGTAGAACCATAAGCACTTTCTCCTTTTGGCTCATCCACCAGTGCAAACACTACATAGCGAGGAGATTCCACGGGTAAAATAGCCACGAAACTGGTCATTCTCGCCCCCTTGATGTATCCGCCATTGGGACTAGCTTTTTGGGCTGTACCAGTTTTGCCAGCAATGCGATATCCCGGAATTTGTGACGGCTTACCGCTGCCTTCAGTAACAACAGTTTCCATCATTTCCACAACCTTTTGAGTTGTTGCGGTTGAAAAAATTTGGCGGGGGATGGTGCGAGTGGGTGAATCATGCATCTGCCCTTTGCTATCAATCAACCCGCGAACTACATGGGGTGTAACTAACTTACCGCCATTAGCTAAAGCACCGTGCATTTGCACTAGCTGTAAGGGTGTCATAGAAAAGCCTTGTCCAAAGGAAGTAGTAGCTGCTTCAATTGGCGAAGCGATAAATTCTTCTTGACTTTTGAGCCTTCCGCCGACTTCAAAAGGTAAATCTGTATCAACTTTTTGTCCTAGCCCCAAGCGTTCTAGCCAGTTGTAGTAGATTGAAGGCTTTAAGCGTTGGATAATTTTCACCATGCCAATGTTGCTGGAATTTTGCAAAATCTGAGCAATGCTGATTTGCCCATAGCCATTATTCATGGCATTTTTGATGGTGTAATTAGCTACTCGAATATTACCAGAGTCATTAAATATATCATCTGCTTTGATGACGCCATTTTCCAGAGCGATCGCCACATTCAAAGGCTTAAAAGTCGATCCCGGTTCATAAAGATCCGCTACTGTCCAGTTTTTAAATAGTGAAATATCAGATTTAGCATATTCATTAGGATTATAAGTAGGCTGAGAAACGAGGGCGAGTAAGGAACCATCCAATGCATCCATGACAATTACTGCTCCACGTTTGGCGTCAAACTTCTCCATCTGTTGTTTGAGCGCAATCCGAGCAATTCGTTGCAGACGGCTATCGATAGTGAGTTGTAATCGTAAATCGTCAAAATGCAAAAAACCTTCGGGCGCCCGATCTGGCATCAAGACCCCATTACCCGACCGACTGAGGCGCACCGTTTGTACAGGACGTTCTAACAACTTCTCTTGAGAGTATTCCACACCAGCTTGACCACGACGATCAACATTTACATAGCCCACCACATCGGCAACCAAATCGTCTGGCGGGTAAAATCGGGAGTATTTTTGAGTCCACTCCAGACCATTTAAGCGCAAAGAGATGACGCGATCGATAATTTCTTCTGGTAAGGCTGGCGCAAGTATAATTCCGCTTCTTTTGCTTTGAAAAGTTTTCACCAATTCAGCAGTATCTTTTGCCAAAATTGGGGCAAGTCGCTCTGCCATATTTTCATTAGACTTATCAAACAGCTTGGGATGAGCGTACAAAGTATATACAGGACGGTCAATAGCCAACAGATCGCTATTGCGATCTACCACTGGGCGACGGGGCATAAAAGGTCGCACATTCACCATTTGCTGGTTGCGTGCGTACTCAGTTAACTTTGGTCCCTTGACAATTTGCAGATTATACAAGTTAATAGTCAACCCCAACCCTGATAACATTAATATGCCCCAGACGATGAACAGCCGGGACTTAGTGTTGGATGTTTGGTCTTGCATACTAGAGGCTAATTGTCCCAAAAACCCTGGTTTATCACCCTTGTGTCGCCCTGTAAATTTTGAATTCCGAAACTTTCTGAATTTTGTTTTGCTTGGTGACTTCTGCATTGGGTTTGTCCTTTGTCCTTTGTCTGTTGCCTTTTGTGATTAACCAGAAGTCTCAGTCCTAATGACTAATAACAAATGACAAATGACTCTTAGGGATTAGTATCCTAGTGGCGAGAGTGTTTGCGGTTGCGTTTCAGAATTTGGCGTTGTGTTAGGCGATACTGGCTTAGGACTCTGAGATGCTGGAGGCAAGAAAATCATCCCTTCAGGAGTTGGCGATACCAGCCCTGCTGTTGGTTGTTCTGCTTCATTAGCCATTTTATTTTTCAGCGTCGCGTTGGTTGTTGTTAGCAGCCGTTCATGACGTTGGAGGTTTTGCAGTCTGCGATATGACTGACCCCAAAGCTCCTGAGAATAGACTGTCCAAGCGTAAACAGCAAGTGTCGATGCTACTAACAAAAACGCCACAACTGACGAATAACGATGAAAGGTATACAAACGCAGCAACCACAAAGGTGTAATTCTAGAATTAGGCATTGTCGGAAGCCCAAGAAAACCTTCCCCCGGACTCTTTTGGTTCGCATTCAACTGCTCATTGAGATTTGGTAATTGTTGTCTACCCAACTGTTTCCCTGATTTGGCTATAACTGCCTCATTTGTGGGAGAAACCGCTAAATTTTTTGAGGAACGCTGTTGTTTTTGAGAAGATACTGCTGTAGAAG
>NZ_JADEXF010000560.1 GCF_015207245.1 Nostoc cf. edaphicum LEGE 07299 | reverse complement strand
AGATGTTCATAATAGACAGGAAGTAGCTAGGTTTTCAGCTTTTTTCTTATAAAATCTTCTAAGACACCTTAATTTACATAATCTAACTTTTGTGCATAGATTTCAGAATTTACCAAGTGTTTTAGGATTAGCGATTGTAGGGTTGATTAGTGGTATGAGTTCTGTACTTGCTCAAAAAACCATTCCCTCTTGTCAACCACCAAATGCGGGTGAGTATCTTTTATTAGTAGTCAGTCCCACAGCAAATAATCAAAAGCAATTGCGTAGCGCCTTACCACCTGAACTTAAAACTATCACCTGCAAATATCTCAACGAAACCGTGACGCGAGTCGGGGGCTTTAACAAAATTGACGATGCTAATCGTTGGGCAAGATATGTCAGCAATATTGTTGGCTTGTCTGCCATAATTACCACTCGACCAACGACAACGGCAAATGTGCAGCCACAGTCACAGCCACAGTCACAACCCAAACCACCTCAGCAGACAGTCAGCTATAATCCTCAAGCATTAGGAGAAGGTTATGCAGTACTGGTAGATTATTATAACCGCCCAGAATTAGTAAACAGTGTGCAGCAAGTGGTGGGAGGTAATGTCGGTTTTGTTTCTTATGGACAACGCCCTTACTTGCTAGCAGTTTATACCACTAACCAAACTGAAGCGTATAATACATTGCAAAAGCTAAACAATGGCGGTTTCGTTGCCAGCTTAGTAGATAGTCGTAAGGTGATTCTGCTGCGCTCGACTGTGCGGTTTTAGTGATATTAACTTCGCTGGCATCTTGATAGGATCTACCAGATTGGTAATTTGTCAATTGACCTAATTTTGGATTTTAAATTTTGGATTTTAAATTCAAAATTTCAAAGGTTTTCAGCGAATATATTTATACTCGCTCTGTGAGAAACAAGTTATTTGGAACAAATGCTTTCATCCTTAATCCCCTGAATTTATTCACAGGGTAAATCTAAAATCCAAAATTGATTGACAAATTACCAGTTATTAATTATCAATAGCCCCTCAAACAAAGATTTATTGCTCTAGTTTAATAAGCAGACCTAGCTAACCAGTAGATGGTTATACCCAAAGCCGATCCAGCGATTACCTGAACTGGTGTATGTCCGAGTAATTCTTTCAGACGGTCTTGGCTAAAGTCTGGTTTTTCATGGAATAATTCATCAATCATTTGATTGAGAATACGAGCTTGCTTACCAGCCGCTTGGCGAACTCCGGCTGCATCATACATGACAATGATGGCAAAAACGATCGCAACGGCAAAATCAGGAGATGCCCAACCCAGTGTTTGCCCTACACCAGCGGCTAGAGCCGTAACCAGAGCCGAATGGGCACTGGGCATACCTCCGGTTGTCACCAAAACACGCACATTAAGTTTGCGATGTTTGACGATCTCAACTACGAGCTTTAATGCTTGAGCAATTAAACAAGCTACCAGAGCAACCAGCAGCACCCGGTTGTCTAAAATGTTGCCTATGTCCTGCATGTTATTTTGGTTAGGTTAGTAAATATTAGCAGCAGTTGTTGGTTGAGGAAACATTTAGATTCAACCCAAAATTCCTAAATTAATTTATCACGTTAGAAAAAGACCAGCGATTCAAAATAACCTAAAAGCCTACTTGATAAGCTTTTGTAATTTTGAATCAGTGAATTTTTAATTTTGCTGGGCAGTAGTAGTACAGTATGGTGTAAATAAACTACCCATTCCCAATCAATGAAACGCTTGCGGTATAGGAATTACGAATTACGAATTACCCAAAGCGTTACTAATTATTACGGCTGGTAATAAAATGAGCGATCGCTTGGAGTGGTTTAGCTCTGTCTCCAAATGGTTCTAATTCCACACAAGCTTCTTTAACTAGCTCTTGGGCTTTTGAGCGCGATTCCTCAAGTCCCCAAAGGCTGGGATAGGTAACTTTCTTTGCTCTTTGGTCTTTGCCAGCTGTTTTACCTAA
Organism: Nostoc cf. edaphicum LEGE 07299; assembly: GCF_015207245.1. Taxonomy (GTDB): domain Bacteria; phylum Cyanobacteriota; class Cyanobacteriia; order Cyanobacteriales; family Nostocaceae; genus Nostoc; species Nostoc edaphicum_B. Next base: position 1,969 of record NZ_JADEXF010000560.1, on the reverse strand, counting down.
TTGTTCTTGGGTAGAAGTGATATCCAAAATATCATCAATAATTTGGAATGCTAGCCCAATATTTTGAGCATAACGAGTTAGCCGCTGCACATCTTCAGGTGATGCATTAGCAATCAGTCCGCCACAAACTACGCAAGCTTCCAAAAGTGCGGCTGTTTTGTGTTTATGAATGAAATTTAAGGTTTCTAAGGAAATATCAGATTTACCTTCCGACTCTAAATCGACAACTTGACCGCCAACCAAACCACCTGCTCCCAAGGCTCGGCCAAGACGGGCAATAACCTGCAAGACTACTTCTCTCTTAACGCTTTGAGGGGTTTCAATGGCAACAGACTCAAAAGCAAGAGCCAACAAGCCATCCCCAGCCAAAATCGCTACATCTTCACCATAGACTTTATGATTTGTCAGTTTGCCACGACGGTAATCGTCATTATCCATCGCTGGCAGGTCGTCATGAATCAACGACATTGTGTGGATCATCTCCACAGCACAAGCTGTTGGCATGGCCATGTCAATGGTTCCACCCATCATTTCACAGGTGGCAAGGCAAAGAATGGGACGTACACGCTTACCTCCAGCTAATAACGAGTAGCGCATCGCCTCATAAATCTTTTCTGGATAAATGACTGGGATAGACCGATCCAAAGCATTATCACAAAGCTTTTGTCGCTCTTTTAGATAGCCTGCTAAGTTAAATGTGGCTTCCTCTGGTGGTGTCTTTTGCACGTTATCAGTTGCTACCATTCTTTAATTCCTGACATTTTGCGATTTTTGCCTTATACGTCACAATTTTAAGGTGCTGTGGGGCTGAAAAAAATGAAAAGTTAGGAGCAGAGACGCGATTAATCGCGTCTGTACAGGATTTAGGAGTTAAGAGTTATTAAGAATAACTTTTAACTTTCACTCTCTTTCTTCTTTTGCCGCTTTGGAATAGCTAGCAAATGTATTTTCCAACAATATGGCAACAGTCATCGGGCCAACACCACCAGGAACTGGGGTGATAAATCCTGCTACATCAGCGGTTGATTCAAAATCGACATCGCCAATGAGGCGACTTTTGCCATTAGCATCAGTGACGCGATTCATCCCCACATCTACCACAACAGCGCTCGGTTTCACCATATCAGCAGAGATCAATCCGGGACGACCTACTGCTGCAATTAGAATATCAGCATTTTGGGTGATGGTTTTGAGGTCATGCGATCGCGAGTGAGCGATCGTGACTGTGGCATCAGCTTCTAATAGCATCAGCGCCATCGGTTTACCCACTAAAATACTGCGCCCCACGACTACTGCCTGTTTTCCCTGCAAAGAAATGTCATATTCTTGTAAAAGGCGCATCACACCAGCCGGGGTGCAGCTACGTAAACCGTTTTCTCCCCGCACTAATCGCCCCAAGTTAACTGGGTGTAGTCCATCAGCATCTTTATCGGGATCGATTTGATGTAGCAGAGTTACAGCATCCAGGTGGTTAGGTAAGGGCAACTGCACAAGAATGCCATCCACTCTTTCATCATGATTGAGTGCAGCAATTACCTCTTCTAACTCCTCAAGGGTAGTTTGGGTAGGAAAATGCTTACCAAAAGAAGCGATCCCAACTTTAGCGCAGGCTTTTTCTTTATTGCGTACATAAGCCGCTGATGCTGGGTTATCACCAACCATCAACACTGCTAAACCAGGTGGTCGTCCAATTTTTGGTTGTAATTGTGTAATCGCAACAGAAAGTTCTTGCTGAATTTTTGCAGCTAATGCTTTCCCATCAAGGAGTTTGGCAGTTTTTGTTTCCATGAAAATTCCTAGCTATGTTCGCTTTTTGTCCAAATTCCAAAATGAAAATATTGATTCTTAACTCTTGACTTTCGACTATTATTGTGTTGCTGTTTGATGTCGTAGCGTTTCTCTCACAGTAAATCCATAATGTTTATTTTCTCAGATCAACGGCATCATCTGAAGAATAAAGAATTGGGAG
>NZ_JADEXF010000559.1 GCF_015207245.1 Nostoc cf. edaphicum LEGE 07299 | reverse complement strand
TGTTCGTATCGAGCTTTAAAAAAATCTTAATATTTATTTAAATTTCAATTTGATGAACATTTTAGCTTTGACCATAAACTGTTTTTGGAAAATATTGAAGTCTACCATAGTTGGATTTCATCTGATTTATTAATGATTTTAATATTTAATGTAGGATAAGATTCTGCTACTAAGTTTACAGTTCCTTCATAATTAGCTTTACTTTCTTTAAATAAACAAATAATATCTTTTGTCATCATTTATCTAAATAGATTAATTAAAAATAAATTAGAATTTACTGGCTTTTAAAATACATATTGCATATATGAAAATGTAACTCACGAACATTTGTTTTTGTATCAACCACTACCATTTACATCTATTTGTCTGACTAATCAAAAAAATACTTGAAAAAGAATATCATCACTCTTATAGAGATATTTGTATCTGCTGGAAATAATAATTATCTATACACAGTAGTAAGTAGCTACTTTAGCTCCCTACAACTAGACAATTATTATCAATAATTTCTATCTATAATTTGAAATCAAAAACAATATAATTTTGTGTTCAAAGTCATCGAAATTTGATGACTAAAAAGTGATTTTTGAATATAAACAAATAAAAGATTAGGATAATATGATGATTAATGCACAAACAGATTGAAAGGCAAAATTGCCGAAGGATTATTCATGGCACAGCTAACAGGTTTGACATTTGGCGGTAAGGCTTGGACACCAAAATTCGCTCAAGAAATTGACAAGGATAAATGTATCGGTTGTGGCAGATGCGTAAAAGTATGCGGTTACAATGTGCTGGGTTTGAAAGCGCTCAATGAAGAAGGCGAATTTGTAGAAGATGAAGATGATGAAGAAATTGAACGGAAAGTAATGGCAGTTACTTCTCCAGAGAACTGTATTGGTTGTGAAGCATGTTCACGGATTTGTCCCAAGAATTGCTACACGCATGTTGCATTAAACAACTAAGGTTTTTGAAGTTAGTTAAAATTGTTGTTCATTCAAGGAGGCACTGTTTTTATAAAGCGCAAAAGCGCTAGGCAAGGTAACTTGAGGGGAATATTAAGTATTTGCTGTAACTAATAAAAAGTTCACAGTAAACAAATCCGTAAATCGCAAAATGTCAGTTATTAACAAATTTAAACTTGCTGCTAATATAGCCTAATCAATATTAGGTCTAACAGTGCCCTCTTGGAACAACTAGCTTTTCTGGGAGCAGGGGGCTACCTTTTTCATAGGAGTTGAAATATAATTTGTAAGTTTGTGGGGGAAAGATATGGAAAAAATCTGGAAGTTTCCCCCTTTTTTTATGGCTGCACGTTAGAAAGTTAATAAGTGAAAAGGGAATAGGGAATGGGGAATGGGAAAGAACAAGGGAATAGGGTACAGGGAATAGATAAATTCCTATTACCTGTAACCTGTAACCTCTCCCCTAATACCAGAAAATCACACCTTTAAAGACTGTTTACACAGGTAGCATGTATGCAACAAGTTCCTGTTTCACTATGGACTCTGGTTGCTGGGATAGTAGTTACAGCAATCAGTATTTGGATTGGTCAGAATCACACTTTGATGCCGGTGCAAGCATCGTTACAAGCGCCTCTGGTAGACGGTTTTTTTAACGTCATGTTTACCATTGCGATCGCACTCTTCTTAGTGGTAGAAGGAACAATTGTACTTTTTTTGATTCAGTTTCGTCGTCGTCGCGGTGATGATAGCGATGGTGTGCGAGTAGAAGGCAACGTTCCCTTAGAAATCTTTTGGACAGCAATCCCAACAGTGATTGTCCTTTGTTTGGGCATTTACAGCGTAGATGTTTTTAACCGAATGGGCGGCTTTGAGCCTGCGGGTCATCCTCATTCAGCAGCTCATGTTGCTCATAAGTCGGGAACTGCTTTTGCAGCCACATTAAGCGATACCTCTGAAGCAACAACTGCCCCGACAATTGCCCCAACAATCGGTATTGGCGCGTCTCCTCAAACCCTAGACAAGCCAGCCGATTTAGTTGTTGATGTCAAAGGCATACAGTATGCCTGGATATTTAATTACCCTGATAGTGGCATTACCTCTGGGGAATTGCACATACCCGTTGGTGCTGATGTGCAACTCAACCTTTCAGCACAAGATGTAATTCATTCATTCTGGGTACCAAACTTCCGCTTGAAACAAGATGCACTTCCCGGTATCCCTACCGAACTACGATTTGTTGCCACCAAACCAGGTACGTATCCCGTAGTTTGTGCTGAGTTGTGCGGTGGTTATCACGGTTCAATGCGGACACAGGTAATTGTCCACACACCAGAAGAATATGATAGCTGGCGGACAGAAAACCAGATTGCTCAACAGCAAAACCTAAATCAAGTCGTTGCAGTGAGCGAGTCCCCGTCTTGGCGGTTTCCGGCGATGGGGAACTCGCGAACCCAAAGGGTTAATCCAGCCGACTTATCAACATCAGAGTTTCTCGCGCCCCACACCCTTGAGATGGGAATCAGCGCAGCAACTTTAGAGTCATTAGTCATTAGTCATTAGTCATTGGTCATTGGTCATTGGTCATTGGTCATTGGTCATTGGTCATTAGTCATTGGTAACTGACAAATGACAACGGACAACGGACAAATGACAAAGGACAAAAGACAAAGGACAAAAGACAAAAGACAAATGACAAAGGACAAAGGACAAAAATATGACGCAGGTAGAATTTCCACGGAATACTCCACCAGAAGAAAATAAACCGAAAATGGTGGCTGGCCACACCTCCCATCCGAAGGCGTGGAAATGGCAGGACTATTTTACATTTAATGTTGACCACAAGGTTATTGGTATCCAATACCTAGTGACGGCGTTTGTGTTTTATCTCATCGGTGGATTGATGGCTGTTGCTCTGCGTGTCGAATTAGCAACACCAGATGCAGACGTACTCGACCCCAATCTGTATAACGCTTTCATGACCAATCACGGGACGATCATGATCTTCCTGTGGATTGTCCCTAGCGCTATTGGCGGATTTGGTAACTATTTAGTGCCGTTGATGGTCGGTGCTAGGGATATGGCGTTTCCAAAGCTAAACGCGATCGCCTTTTGGTTAAATCCACCAGCAGGTGCGCTCATTTTAGGTAGTTTCATTTTTGGTGGTTCGCAATCTGGTTGGACAGCTTACCCACCTTTGAGTTTGGTGACAGCGCCAATCGCTCAAACTATGTGGATACTTGCGATCGTTTTGGTGGGAACTTCTTCAATTTTGGGTTCGCTGAACTTTGTGATCACCATTTTGATGATGAAGGTTCCGAGCATGAAATGGGATCAAGTACCCCTATTTTGCTGGGCAATCTTGGCAACCTCCCTGTTAGCGCTTCTCTCCACACCTGTATTAGCAGCCGGTTTAGTTCTGCTGTTGTTTGACCTCAACTTTGGCACTTCTTTCTTCAAACCAGATGCAGGCGGTAACGTTGTAATTTATCAACACTTATTCTGGTTTTATTCTCACCCGGCAGTATATTTAATGATTCTGCCCATCTTCGGTATCATGTCGGAGGTAATTCCAGTTCACGCCCGTAAGCCAATTTTTGGTTATAAAGCGATCGCTTATTCTAGTGTAGCCATCTGTGTTGTCGGTTTGTTCGTCTGGGTACACCACATGTTCACCAGTGGCACACCCGGTTGGATGCGGATGTTCTTCACCATCTCCACTCTTATAGTTGCAGTTCCCACTGGCGTGAAGATTTTTGCCTGGGTTGCTACCCTTTGGGGTGGTAAAATCCGCTTCACAGGTGCGATGCTTTTCGCCATTGGCTTGTTATCCATGTTTGTCATGGGCGGCTTAAGTGGTGTGACGATGGGAACAGCGCCTTTTGATGTTCACGTCCACGACACATATTATGTTGTAGGACATTTCCATTATGTTCTATTTGGCGGTTCCGTGTTTGGTATCTACGCAGGTAT
>NZ_JADEXF010000558.1 GCF_015207245.1 Nostoc cf. edaphicum LEGE 07299 | reverse complement strand
CTCTAATAATGTCCTTTAATCTAAAATCCAAAATGGTTCGACTGAGCGAAGCCGAAGTCCAAAATCCACAATCAGGGGAGTATCAGTGTTTAGCTGACCTGAATTTGTATGATTCTCCTGAATGTACGCGTTTAGCAACTCAAGCTGCATCTGGGAGACATTTGTGGGTAACATCAAATCATCAAAATTCGGCGGTTGAGGTGTATTTATGTGAAGATGACTATCCAGGATGGCTATCTCTTTCAGATTTTGATTCATTACAATCTGCTACTGTACCTTATCAGGCTGCAACATTTTCTGAATCGGAGATTAAAAAACTCCTAGCAGAGATTATCGCCTTTACCCAAAAAGCGATGCAACAATCAAATTATTACCTTTGGGGTGGTACGGTTGGGCCAAATTATGACTGTTCTGGGTTAATGCAAGCGGCGTTTGCTTCGGTGGGTGTTTGGCTACCTAGAGATGCCTATCAACAGGAAGGATTCACTCAACCAATTACAATTGCAGAATTAGCAGCCGGGGATCTGGTATTTTTTGGAACTAGCCAAAAAGCCACCCATGTCGGGCTTTATTTGGCGGATGGTTATTATATCCATAGTTCTGGGAAAGAGCAGGGACGGAATGGGATCGGAATTGATATTCTCTCGGAACAGGGAGATGCGGTTAGTCAGTCGTACTATCAGCAACTGCGAGGTGCTGGTAGAGTTTTTAAGAGTTACGAACCACAGAGACGCTGAGGGCGCTGAGATTTATGAGGAGTGGGTTGATTTCCGAAAGGAGTAGTGAGGAAAATGGGGCGATTTCAGCAATTGTTCCAGATGTTTCGGTGGTAGTACCAATACATGACGAGGTGGAGAGTTTACCACTTTTACTAGAAGCGATCGCCTCTACTTTATCTTCTAGTCAGGTAAATTATGAAATCATTTGTGTGGATGATGGTTCTACAGATGGTTCTGGGGATTTTCTCAAAGAACAGGCGCAAATCCGCACTGATTTAAAAGCAGTGATTTTGCGTCGCAACTACGGACAAACTGCGGCGATGGCTGCTGGATTTTATTATGCAGTCGGTAAAGCGATCGTTACTTTAGATGCCGATCTCCAGAACGATCCGGCTGATATCCCCATGTTATTAGCAAAGCTGGATGAGGGTTACGATTTGGTGAGTGGTTGGCGGCAAAAACGCCAAGATGGGGCTGTAAATCGGTTACTTCCTTCCAAAATTGCCAATTGGCTAATTCGCCGCACCACTAGCGTGAATATTCATGACTATGGCTGTTCGCTGAAAGCCTATCGTTCAGAACTGCTAGCAGATATGAACCTCTACGGAGAATTACACCGATTTTTACCTGCTTTGGCGTACATTGAAGGAGCTAGAATTACCGAAATACCTGTACGTCATCACGCCCGTCGCTTTGGTCGTAGTAAATATGGAATTTGGCGGACATTCCGGGTATTGATGGATTTGTTAACTATTCTGTTTATGAAAAAATTCCTCACCCGTCCGATGCACGTTTTTGGGCTATTGGGCTTGATTTCAATGTTTTCGGGCACTGCGATCGGAATTTACTTGACTTTCGTCAAATTGGCTTTAGGCCAGATGATTGGCAATCGCCCTCTGCTGATTTTAGCAGTTCTATTGTTAGTAACTGGAGTACAGTTGTTTTGCTTCGGTCTTTTGGCAGAATTGCTCATGCGTACATACCATGAATCCCAAGGACGGCCTATCTATCGCGTGCGAGAGGTGGTAGCAAAAAATGTTAAGTAGCGTAACAATAGTAGTCATTGGTCATTGGTCATTGGTCATTGGTCATTGGTCATTGGTCATTGGTCATTAGTCATTGGTCATTGGTCATTGGTCATTAGCAAATAATTAAAAGTAAATATTGGTTGGCTCTAGACAAATGACAAAGGACAAATGACAAAAAACTAGTTAAATTGCATCTATCTTGAAAGCATTTAATACCTTTGACGCCCAATTGCGGCGCAACTTGCTTATTTTATTTACGGCAGGTTTATTATTCTGGTCGAGCCTGTCTTCGCTCTTGCCAACTCTACCGCTTTACATCGATGATGTGGGTGCAAGCAAGCAAGAAATTGGCCTTGTTATGGGCAGTTTCGCCATTGGGTTATTGCTGTCTCGCCCAATGCTGGGACGGTTAGCCGATGAACGTGGTCGAAAAATTGTCTTAGTGATTGGTACGATCGTAGCTGCGATCGCACCCTTTGGTTACTTGACAACCCAATCTCTTGGGTTATTAATCCTGGTGCGGATTTTTCACGGCGTTAGTATTGCCGCTTTTACCACTGGCTACAGTGCCTTAGTCGCAGATTTAGCTCCCACTGAAAATCGTGGCGAAATCATTGGTTACATGACCCTAGCAACTCCCATTGGTTTAGCAATTGGCCCTGCCTTGGGTGGGTATTTAGAAGCTACAAGTGGTTACGGAATATTATTTCTGTTATCCGCCGAATTGGGTTTTGTCGCTCTCTTGGGGATTTTACAAGTTACGAATCCGCCAGTGCAAACACAGGAGCAGACAGAGGGAGAGGATGTCTACGACGGGCTACGCCTACGCAACTTTTGGCAAATTTTGGTCAGCCCACGGGTGAGAGTTCCAACTATAGTTATGTTGCTAGTTGGTTTGTCTCTTGGTGCTGTACATACTTTTGTGTCGTTGTTCCTCAAATCCACTGAAGTGGACTTCAATGGTGGACTGTTTTTTACCGCTGCGGCGATTTCTAGTTTTAGTATCAGGATATTTGCTGGTAAGGCAAGCGATCGCTTTGGTCGTGGTTTATTTATCACATTTGGGATTTTTTGCTACGTTTTGGCGTTAATACTGCTGTGGCAGGCTGACAGCCCGATCGTTTTCTTACTGGCTGCGATCGCTGAAGGTGCTGGTGGTGGTACACTGTTCTCGATGATGGTTACGATGATGGCAGACCGTTCACTGCCGCAAGAACGGGGGAAAATTTTTGCTATCTGCATAGCTGGACTCGATCTAGGAATTGCGATCGCTGCTCCTCTTTTGGGTATTATCGCAGAACTTGTAGGCTACCGCGATATGTTTGGCTACGGTGCTGCGATCACTTCTTTAGCACTTGTCCTCTTCCTCACCCATTCGAGCAAAAACTTATCCAACTCACTGCGCTTTGCACTAGGTTTAGCTCCAGATGCCTACGCCTTGAAAAACTTAAAAGTTAGGAGCGATGAAATTTAACTCATCACTTCTAACTTTCAACTCTTAACTTTTTAAAAACGGGCGAGGAGGGATTCGAACCCCCGACACCGTGGTCCGTAGCCACGTGCTCTAGTCCACTGAGCTACACGCCCTCACCGACAATCTATGTTAACACGTTCTAACCAAATGGCGCAAGATAATTTTCCAGCTAATTTTGCCAACTTAACTCATCTAGATCCCCAAGGACAGGCACAGATGGTAGATGTGTCTGATAAAGCACCCACCATTCGCCAAGCAGTAGCCGCTGCCAATGTGCGGATGCTGCCAGCCACCTTCGCTGCCATTCAAGCCGGAAATGTCCCAAAAGGGGATGTGTTGGCAACTGCAAGATTGGCTGGAATTATGGCAGCCAAGCAAACAGCCACTTTAATTCCTCTGTGTCATCCGTTGCCTTTGCAAAAAATCGCAGTCGAAATCACACCCGATCCCGAACTACCGGGTTATCAAATTCAAGCCACAGTCAAAACCAAAGCTGAAACCGGTGTAGAGATGGAAGCCTTAACTGCCGTTTCTGTAGCTGCCCTGACTTTATACGATATGGCAAAAGCTTTAGAAAAGTCGATTCAAATTGAATCAATTCGTTTAATAAGTAAGAGTGGCGGGAAATCAGGAGATTATTCATCGGTAGAGTAATAAGCTAGCTATTGGGCATATTAGGTGACAGATTATAGGTGACAGGTGATAGGGAATAATC
>NZ_JADEXF010000557.1 GCF_015207245.1 Nostoc cf. edaphicum LEGE 07299 | reverse complement strand
GAACTGGATGAATCCACCTTTTATCTCCGTTAACGAGTCTTTGATATTAAATATATTGCGATCGCAGCTTAAAACAGATAAACTTAGGCAGAGCGATGTCTGACCACAAGCCGCTCTACATCTACGCCGACACCAGCCAAATCAACGACTACAGGAATGTCTAGCGATCGCAGATGTTCTGCATTCCAATTCCAGAGAGCATCAGCAGTTTAAGTGAATCGAACGCGCCAGCACTGAGAATAAATTCCTGATTTACAAAGGTTTGGTGCATCGTCATGAGCGAAAACTAGATTTCCAATTTCGGAAATAAGAGCCATTACTACCTTTAAATGCTGGGAAATAACTGAAATAAAAATCTGACCTTTCACGTCATATAGAACAACTAACGCTAAACCTAAATCCTGAGCAAGTTTTCTTACTAGGGAATGGAAGCGAAGTTTTCTAGATAAGAGTAAAAAGTCAGATATTAGAATGAGTGGAAAAAGAGATTGTGTTTGTCCTACTACCAGGTAGAATCAACGCTCAGTTCACCTGGAACTAAGCTTAATAGATAGGCAAAGGAATTAATCACGATCCCAGTTGCGATCGCGCTCATAGCGACGGTTATTGTCATAAATGTTGCGAAGGTTATTATCCCGCTCATAGCGGCGATTATTATCCCGCTCATAGCGGCGATTGTTATCGCGGTCATAGCGGCGATTATTATCGCGGTCATAACGGCGATTATTGTCGCGGTCGTAACGGCGATTATTATCGCGGTCATAACGGCGATTGTCACGAATGTTGCGAAGGTCGTTCTGGCGGTCATAATCACCATTTCTATAATGACGACTACGACGTTCGTAGTTACCATCATCGTTGCGTTGATAGCTGTTGCTATCTAACTGAGCGACATCATACGCTGGTGTATTAGCATCAGCTTTTGGAGAAATAGCCAAAGCTGATGCAGATGCTATCAAGCCGACGAGCAAAATAGAGGTAAAGCGGTTCATGATGTGAGTCAATAATTATTGACAATAATTTATGCAAGTCCAGTCTGTTTAGGAAGAGCAGATTCCACAAGTCTTTAAATCAATTCTAACAGTGTTGAATAAGTCGAAAAGTTTTCTTGGGTGTGGTGATTGAGAAAAGTTTTGTTGTCTGTGATACTTTCTGACCTTCCAAATTCTGTAAAAAGTTAAAATTAAAATGAATCTTTGAACTGGATGAATCCACCTCTGAACTCCGTTAACGAGTCTTTGATATTAAATACATTGCGATCGCACCTTTGCCAAAACCTACCAGCTAGCCAATAATCTGATCTACAAGACAAAACGCACACTAATCATAATTGGTGTGCGTCTGCGGTTAGATTTTAGAAATTCTCGAACTTAGCGATCGCATCCTTCATTTTATCTACCACCTCATCTACAGGGATAACTCCCAATTCCCCAGAGGCGCGGGTACGGATGCTCAAGGTATTAGTTTCCACTTCCTTAGCTCCCACCACTGCCATCACGGGTATTTTTTCTTTCTCTGCATTGCGAATTTGTTTACCCAAGCGATCGCCACTGGTATCAACTTCTGCACGGATGCCTAACGCTCTCATTTTCGTCACTACATCTTTAGCAAAGTCTAGCTGTGTATCACCCACTGGCAGTAATCTAGCTTGCACTGGCGCTAACCACAAAGGGAAATCACCTGCATATTCTTCAATTAAAATCCCAATTAGTCGTTCCAGTGAACCAAAAGGCGCACGGTGAATCATCACCGGGCGTTTGCGAACACCATCTTCAGCAACGTACTCTAACTCAAAGCGTTCTGGCAAATTGTAATCTACTTGTACAGTTCCTAATTGCCACTCCCGATCTAGGGCATCACTAAAGATAAAGTCAAGTTTTGGCCCATAAAAAGCCGCTTCTCCAATACCTTCAAAGTGTTCCATTCCCAAAGTTTCAACCGCACGGCGAATTGCACCTTCAGCTTTGTCCCAAACTTCATCAGAACCGATGTACTTATCACTAGCAGGATCGCGAAAACTCAGTCTAGCTTTAAAGTTCTTCAGTTGCAGCTTATTGAACACCGACAAAATCAAATCCACCACACTGAGGAATTCGCTATCTAGCTGTTCTGGGGTAACGAACAGGTGAGAATCATCCACAGTAAAACCGCGCACCCGTGTTAAACCGCCCAATTCCCCTGACTGTTCGTAGCGGTAAACAGTACCAAATTCTGCCAGTCGCATCGGTAATTCCCGATAAGAGCGTAACTCACTCTTATATATTTGGATATGGAAGGGGCAGTTCATTGGCTTCATAACGAAGCCCTGTTCTTGTGCAGCAGCTTCCTGATCATCTGCCATTAAGGGGAACATATCTTCTTTATATTTCTGCCAATGTCCAGAGGTTTTAAATAAATCTACTCTGGCGATATGAGGTGTTACTACAGATAAGTAACCCCGTTTGATCTGTTCCTGCTTGAGGAAGTCTTCTAAGGTACTCCGCAACAAAGTGCCTTTGGGTGTCCACAAAGGTAAACCAGGCCCTACTAGATCGGAAAATATAAATAATCCCAGTTCCTTACCCAGTTTCCGGTGATCTCGCCGTAGCGCTTCTTCTTTGCGTCGCTTATATTCAGCGAGTTGTTCTGGGCTTTCCCAAGCGGTGGCGTAGATGCGTTGTAATTGGGCTTTAGTTTCATCCCCACGCCAATAAGCGCCCGCAACGCTTTCTAGTTCAATTGCTTTCGGGTTTAATTCACTGGTGTTTTCCAGATGAGGCCCCGCACACAAATCCCACCATTCATTCCCCAGGTGGTAAATCGTGATTGGTTCGTTTTTGATATCTGCCAGAATTTCTAGCTTGTAAGGTTCCTTAATTTCCTGAATCCGGCGTTCGGCTTCTTCTCGGCTGACTTCTTCCCGAATTACTGCCAGTTTGCGATTGATAATCTTCGCCATCTCTTTCTTGATGGCTTTGAGATCGTTTTCGCTAAATGGTTCTGGATTGTCGAAGTCATAGTAAAAACCGTTTTCAATCCAAGGGCCGATTGTAACTTGTGCCTTGGGAAACAGCTTTTGTACTGCCATTGCCATTACATGGGAAGCAGTGTGGCGAATCTTTTTTAAGTTCTCCGATTCGCTGGTACGCGGTAAATAGATTTTTTCAACTTGTTCTGACTGTTGGGACTGATTTGATGAATTTGGCGACATTGGCTGCTGAACCGTTGGCGAAGTGATTACAAAAGTTGATTTATCTGAATCTGTAGGCTTATTCAACTATAACGACTTTGGTTAAGTAGTCATTTGTCATTTGTCATTGGTCATTGGTGCATACCCTATCTCTTGCAATGCCATGAGTAGTTCAACAAAGTTCACTGTAAATTTGCTTTGACGGTAGGCAGAAAAATTTTTTCTTTCATCGGAGTAATTCAAACTATGTTTATGTTAAAGAGTAGGCGTGCTTTCTCTTGGACTAATGACTAATGACTAATGACTCCGCGTAGCGGTTTGATTCTAAGTCCTGAATTTTGACTCCTGAATTCTTCTTCAATCCAAAGATAAAGATAAATTTTTGATTTGTTACCTGAGTGTCAAATTCAAGATTGGCCGCGATCTAAATTATCTTATGAATTACAACTTGATGTCATATATACCTATAGATGCCTGTCCAAAGGCACTGTACAAACCAGTTATCAAGACTATATAATAAATTTTGTGGCCTTTGTTACAAATTTTTACATCTAGGAATTATGAGAATAATTCTGCAAATGTTAATAAATGTAAATAACGTTAATATTAGTAAGCAAGTTTGAAATATCCCTCTCATTTATGCCAGACTCAAATTTACCAGGGACTGAGTTGTTGAAAACGGTTTTAGATCCGCTGCTGGAAGATTTTCAGCATTGGTTTACGCGATCGCGCCATTTACTCGAAACTGAGGAACTATCATTTATGAG
>NZ_JADEXF010000556.1 GCF_015207245.1 Nostoc cf. edaphicum LEGE 07299 | reverse complement strand
CTCTTGAGGGGCATTGGGCATTAGTATTAAAAATTAGTATTTACTAGATTGAAAACTATTCTTTAGTCTCAATCCCTACTCCCAGTCCCCAATCTCTAGTCAAAATGCCTAATCAAATTTGGTTATCACAGTTAGAAAAACACCGAGCGATCGCAGTTATCCGCGCCCCTCAAATGGAACTGGGACAACAAATGGCAATGGCTGTAGCATCTGGGGGAGTGCAGCTAATTGAGATTACCTGGAATAGCGATCGCGCCGGGGAATTAATCAGTCAACTACGTTCGGAATTACCAGCCTGTATTATTGGCACTGGTACGCTATTTAATGTGGAGCAGTTACAAGATGCGATCGCATCTGGGGCGCAATTCCTCTTCACACCCCACGTTGATTCGGCAATGATTCAAGCAGCAGAAGAAAAAAATGTGCCGATCATACCAGGAGCGCTAACTCCTACAGAAATTGTTACCGCTTGGAGTCAAGGTGCTAGTTGTGTAAAAGTGTTTCCCGTGCAAGCAGTGGGAGGGGCTGATTATATCAAAAGTTTGCAAGGGCCACTAGGTCAGATTCCCTTAATTCCTACTGGCGGTGTCACTCTCAAAAATGCCAAAGAATTTTTGCAAGCCGGAGCGATCGCTGTCGGTTTGAGCGGTGAATTATTTCCCAAAAAGCTTGTCATAGAGGGAAATTGGTCAGCGATCGCAACTCAGGCAAAAAACCTAATGCAACAGTTAGGTTAACTTAGAATCAAATCATCAAAATTCACGTCTATTAAAGTAATAGATAGGGAAATAAAGGTGAAAACTGATAAGTTTCTCAAGACTTGATTATTTAAGTGTGAGTGTATCTAAAATGAAAAAACTGATTAATCCTGACTGGGTGCGTCGCTTACAAATACTCCTCACTGGTACAGCACTATCCGTAAGTGTTTTTACTACTACTGGAACGAGTGAAGTTTGGGCGAATTCCAAAAATCAAGTGATTGCACAAAAAATCCAGACATTACAAAAATCGGATAAGCGCTGGATTCAAATTGATCTTTCAAAGCAACGGTTAATAGCTTGGGAAGGTGACAGAGTGGTTTATGGAAGTGCTATTTCCTCTGGCAAAAAATCCACTCCCACTCTTATTGGTACTTTTAATATTCAATCCAAGTTAAAAACTACGCGAATGCGGGGAAGGGGCTATGACGTTCCCAATGTTCCTCATGCGATGTTTTACCAAGGTAATTACGGTATTCACGGGGCTTACTGGCATAAAAGGTTTGGCACTCCAGTCAGCCACGGTTGCGTAAATTTACCCGTTAAGCAAGCTCGCAATCTTTACAACTGGGCTAGGAATGGAACTTTAGTAGTGGTGCGGAAATAATTCGTAATTAAGAGTTGCAATTCTGCCTTTGATGTATGGACAGGTGCGCTCAGGGAGTTAAGCACCTGTCTATACATATTGCTAGACTAAAAACACATCTTCGAGGGATTTAGGAGCTATGAGCTACTCAACTACTCAACTACTTACCCTGGAGGAATTTCTAAAGCTCCCAGAAACAAAGCCTGCAAGTGAATATATTAACGGTGAGATTATTTCTAAGCCAATGCCAAAAGGGAAGCATAGTCGATTGCAGCTAAGACTCTGCAATAGCATCAACGAAGTAGCAGAAAGCCAAAAAATTGCTTATGCATTCCCAGAGTTGCGCTGTAGCTTTGGTATCCGCTCAATTGTCCCTGATGTATCGGTTTTTAACTGGTTACGAATTCCATTTGATGCTGATGGAGAAGTCCCCAACGATTTTTTGCTGTGGCCAGATTGGACAATTGAAATTCTCTCCCCAGAACAGAGTTCAAACCGAGTAATTGGCAACATCCTTTATTGCTTACAGCATGGTTGCCGATTAGGATGGTTAATTGATCCAACGGATCGCTCAATTTTGGTTTTCCGTCCGGGCCAACAACCAGAGTTATTGCAAAAGAGCGATCGCTTAGACGTTTTAGAAGAAATTAACCTAGAAATAACAGTAGAGCAAGTTTTTAGTTGGCTGAAGATGGAAAATAGCTAGCAAAAGAATTAGTTTAGTCTGCGGCAATAAAAGCGATCGTTTTGCTAAAGTCAGAGCACATTCCATTAGGATTTAGGAGCTATGAGCGCTATAACTACTCAACCTCTAACCCTAGAGGAATTTCTGAAGCTCCCAGAAACGCGTCATAGCCCGTCGTAGACATCGCTTAGTTCTCAAACAAACTACTATCAACGTGAAAAAAATTCCCTAAGACCTTAGCCATCTCCTGAGTAATTTCTTGTTTGCCACTCATAACTTGAGAAACAACCTCTCTTGAACCAAGAATTGCTACTAACTCATCTTCCTTAACATTCTGAGCATCGATCAGATGGAGAAACATTGAGTGTGCTGTTGATTCTCCCATTGGATAATGTTCATCCTCATATTTTTCTATCAGAGCAATCAACAAATCCAATAATGCCGACTCTTCCAAAGTTCGGTTAACTCGATGAGACAGTTCCTCTGCTAGTGTAATAGCTTGCTCATTTTCCTCATCTGTTTTAATCACTTTGGGTTGATATTGATTAAGCAAACTACCATAAGTTTCACGATTAAAAGTAAGGGTCATTTTTCCACTTATCCTTATCGTATTCTGCGTGCGTCAAAATGTATTTAAGATAAATTATTTGGTCACTATAAACCAAATCAACTATCAGACGATATTTGTTGCCTTTGATATTAAAAACAGTGAAATTACCAACAGCTTCTGCTTGAGGATAAACTGCTTGCACTTGGGCAAGATTATTCCATGTAGCTTTATTGGCAGCCTTATACCAGTTTTTAAGTGCATCACAGGAATCAGCATAATTTTGGCAAAATTCACGCAGCTTTTTACGACTGATAATGTGCATTATATCTAACTCAACTGTGCCACAAGTTGATTTTCCAACAGCGTATCATTCGTTAACAAGTCTTCAACGGTGATTCGCAAAAAGCGTTGATCATCAACTTGAAAGAGAATTTTGATGCGATCGCTTCCAGGATATCCGGCTGGTGTCAGTTGGGCAATCGTTCTCGCGCCTTCTTGATCGTTGAGAGGTTTGACGCTGGTTTCATTATTGTCCATACGGCGAGTAATTAAGCGATCGCCATCAAAATAAACTTCAGTACTACCTGTATCTGCTCCCAATTCTCCCATAATTAGTTCAATACTGGGTTGATTTTCCACTGAAGCGCCTAAGACTAATTCCACTGGTTGACTCATCGGATATGCTTGTCCAGCTTTAATTAAAGAATGCCATTTGTGGCGCTGATTGCGGCGATCCCAGTAGCGGATACCATAACTATGGTAGAGAAAGTCTTTGATTTGTACGCCTTGAGCTAACTGTAATGCACCTTGAGCGATCGCTTCAAAAGGACGTTCGCAACGGATTTTTTCTGGCTCAAAATACTGTTTGATCCATGTCTGCACTGCTGGCAATTGTACTGTGCCACCAACTAACAAAACTGCATTAATATCTGGAAGTTCTATCCCTTGCCGTCTTGCTTGCTGCAACAGCGTCGTCATCGACTCATCTAATAACTCAAAAAATGCGTGTTCTTTGAGGATATCGTCAAAAGTGTCGCGGTTTAGTTCCAGTTCATAACTTTCAAATGTTTCATCGTCAAAATAAACTTCACTAGCTTGGTTTTGGGTTGATAACTGAATTTTTACCCGTTCTGCCAATCTTGTTGTCAACGGACTTACCGCCAGTTCTTGAGTTTTAGCGAAGTAATCTACTAACCAGTTATCAATATCAGTACCACCCAGATTTTGCCCAGCTTTCGCCAGGACACGGGCTGTTTTGACTTTTTGTTTTGAATCTTCAGCCAGAGATTTATTACCCCACTTGAGGATAAACCCCAAGGGCTTTGTGCTTGCTTGCACGCTTTGATCCAACCGAACAAGGG
>NZ_JADEXF010000555.1 GCF_015207245.1 Nostoc cf. edaphicum LEGE 07299 | reverse complement strand
TTGGAGTAACGAATTATTGATTACAAGACATGGCAGAGGGAATAAAAAAACTTTGAGGAGATTTAGCCACGAGCATAATATCACCGTTACCATCAAGAATCCATCCTTGAGCCTCCACAATCGGATCGCTAGATTTGGTCATAGATGCAGTAGATGATTTATCCGTGACTGTGTGTGTTGCTTGTGGGGGCAAATCTACCCAACCAGTAATCACTGCTCGTCCCCGCAACGGTTCGTTAGGACTTTGGGGTAATCCACCGCGTCCGGTGGCGATAAAACGACTGGCGTTTTGTCCTCCTCTGGGAGTGCAACCTTGGGCAATTTGTTGGGATACATCGACGAGGTTAGAGGGTAGTTCAATTAAGCCGCGACTGGGGTCAGTATCTGGACTGTTGATAGTTACTTCCCCACTCACTCCCAATTCTGAACTTGCTGTAATGTCGCTATTTTCGGTTAGGCTTTTTTGCGAGAGAATACCGAAAATACCGTTAGTTGTAATGTCAACTCTACCACCAATCCCTGTAAAGGCATTAGCGCTGATATCGCTATTTTCTTTAGGAACTGCAACGATAAATCTTGAATTGATTTTGATGTTACCGCCATTGCCACCTAATTTTTCTGTACCTGCGTTGGTGGAGATTTGACTGTTGCGACGGAGTAAGAGTAAGTCGCTGTTGAGGTTGATATTACCCCCGTTACCGGATGCAGATTCGGCGTTGAGTTTACCTTGGTTGTCTAAGGTAATTAGGTTTGAGTTGAGTTCGATGTCGCCTGTAATTCCTGAACCAGTGGAACTGACGAAAAGGCCACTGTTAGCACCGATATTTCCTACGTTGTCAGGAAATTTAGTAATGCGATCGCTGTAACTAGGGTCAATACCGCTAATTATTAGTTTATCATCAGCGTTGACAGTAATTTTACCTGCACGTCCATTGCTTGAGGTAGTGGTGGTGAGTTGTCCGCCGTTGAGTGCTTCAAAGACATTTGCATTTACCGTAATATCACCACCGCTTTGATCATTTCTAGTGCGTGCATCTAATAAAGCGCCGTTTGAGATGCGAAATATATTGGTATTTACAGTGATATCGCCACCAATGCCAGTGGAATTAGAATCAGTAAATGTGAATAAACCACTAGAATTTCCGCTTTCTTGACTAGTTCCAGAAACAGTAACCACATTTTTTGCACGTACTGTTACATTCCCCGCATTCCCCACTCCTGAAGTTGAGGCAGAAAGTTGAGCGCCATCACTTAGAGAGAAGTCACCAGAATCGATAAAAATGTTACCCCCATTTCCAACAGTCCCCGTTTGCACATAGCTGAGAATCGCACTCTCGAAATCGTTTTTCTGACCAGCAATATCAACAGCACCCGTTACCTTAATATTGACATTGCCTGCATCCCCCTGTCCTGCTGGTTGGTTAGCAGATGCACCACGAGTAATGGTTAGCAATTGAGCACCATCAGTGAGTGACAGTGTTGTAGCGTTGATGTTGACATTGCCTCCTTTACCTACACCTCCTGCTTCCACTGTACTGAAGATGCTAGTATTACTACCTGCAAGGTCAACAGCATTTTTTGCATTCACTGTCACGTTCCCTGCATTCCCCACTCCTGAAGTTAAGGCTTGAAGTTGAGCGCCGTCTCGTAATGAGAAGTCACTAGAATCGATGAAAATGTTACCCCCATTCCCAATAGCCCCCGTTTCCACATTGCTGCTAATCCCACTGTAAACATCAGCAATATCAACAGCATCTGTTACCTTAATATTGACATTGCTTGTATCCCCCTGTCCTGCTGGTTGGCTAGCAGATACACCACGAGTAATAGTTAGCAATTGAGCACCATCAGTGAGTGACAGTGTTGTAGCATTGATGTTGATATTGCCTCCTTTACCTACGCCTCCTGCTTCTACGATGCTGAAAATGTAAGCGTTATCTGCAAGGTCAACAGCATTTTTTGCACTCACTGTCACGTTCCCTGCATTCCCCACTCCTGAAGTTGAGGCTTGAAGTTGAGCGCCGTCTCGTAATGAGAAGTCACCAGAATCGATGAAAATGTTACCGCCATTCCCAACAGTCCCCGTTTCCACATTGCTGCTAATCACACTGAAAAAATCGTTTTTCTCTCCAGCAATATCAACAGTACCTGTTACCTTAATATTGACATTGCCTGCATTCCCCCGTCCGGCTGGTTGGGTAGCAGATGCTCCACGAGTAACGGTTAGCAATTGAGCGCCATCAGTGAGTGACAATGTTGTAGCATTGATGTTGATATTACCTCCTTTACCTACACCTCCTGCTGACACGGTGCTGAAGATGGCAGCGTTACCTGCAAGGTCAACAGCATTTTTTGCATTCACTGTTATATTCCCCGCATTCCCCACTCCTGAAGTTGAGGCAGAAAGTTGAGCGCCATCACTTAGAGAGAAGTCACCAGAATCGATAAAAATGTTACCCCCATTCCCAATAGTCCCCGTTTGCACAAAGCTGCCAATCCCACTCTCGAAATCGTTTTTCACGCCAGCAATATCAACAGCACCTGTTACTTTAACATTGACATTGCCTGCATCTCCCCGTCCGCCTGGCTGGGTAGCAGATGCACTACGAGTGGAAGTTAGCAGTTGAGCGCCATCAGTAAGTGATAGTGTTGTAGCATTGATGTTGATATTGCCTCCTTTACCTACGCCTCCTGCTAACACGGTGCTGTAAATGTAAGCATATGCAAGGGAAATAGCATTTTTTGCACTCACTGTCACATTGCCTGCATTCCCCACTCCTGAAGTTGAGGCAGAAAGAAAAGCGCTATCTTCTAATGAGAAGTCACCAGAATCGATAGTAATGTTACCGCTATTGCCTTTTGAATCCTTACTCACAAAATTGCGAATCCTACTCCCAGAGTCAGCAACTTTGATTTCCCCCGTAGCATTAAGCGTAATATCCCCCGCAGTCGCCTCTGGTTGACCCAAACCAGAGGCGATACCAGCAGAAAGCTGACTCCCTCCCAAAATATCTATGTTGCGGGCATTGATAGTAATATCACCGCCACCAGCAGCTTCTACATACACACGCGCTTGATTGGTAAGTGACACCGAAGCACGAGTCACATTAAGAGGAAACTTCAAGCTGAGATTATCGCCATTAAAAAGAAGATTGACATTTCCAGGTGCTGCTAATCCCCCAAATTCAACTCTCCCACCATAAGCATTTAACTGGCCGCCATCCATGATGACATTACCACCCACTAGCAGCAAACTTTTACCATCTCCTACTCGTAAACCAGATGCATTAAAACCTGCTGGATCTATTCCTGCTGGTGCAATTGACCTGTTTTCAATTCTGCCAGCCTGAAGTTGATTGAATAGCAAAGCGGAAGGATTAACTGTTAGTAATGGGGAAGGAGTTTGAGGATTAGTTGCACTAAATTCTAACCCATTGCCAAACACAAAAGAATTCGCCGTACTCGCCACAAACGAACCCGCCACATCCAACCGTCCATTGTTCCCAAATAAAATGCCATTGGGATTGATAAAAAATAAATTTGCACCACCATCTACCCCCAATGTGCCGAGAATATTGGAGATATTACTTCCCGTCACCCTTGTGAGAATATTGGAGATTCCCGTGGGATTGGCAAAATAAACACGCTGGGATTCTCCGACATTGAATTCACGAAAACTATGGAATAGGTTAGCACCGCGAATTGCTCCGCCATCAATCCGGTCAGCCGTCAGTCCTTTAATATTGACATTGGGGGTTACTTTTGAAGAGCGATCGCCCAATGTTCCATCAGGGGTAATCTGGGCTAAAGCGTGATTTTCACAACAAAATATGACATGAGCAAGCACTCCAGTAATGCTAAAAACTCCTAATAAACCTGAGAGCCAATTCCTATTTCCACAGATTGCCATATCATAACCAGCCTTGCCTGCTCATTTCTTATC
>NZ_JADEXF010000554.1 GCF_015207245.1 Nostoc cf. edaphicum LEGE 07299 | reverse complement strand
CCCCTGCTCCCCCAATCCCCAGAATGTAGATAAGGCTCAAGGATGAAAGCACCATTACCTGACAACGAAGCCCAGAGAATCGAGGCAATTTTGCAGTATAAGATTCTCGATACGCCATCGGAAGCCACCTTTGACGATCTGACTCGTTTAGCCTCGTATATTTGTCAGACTCCTATTGCCTTAATTAGCTTCATTGATAGAAATCGCCAATGGTTCAAGTCAAAAGTCGGTTTGGATGCCCCAGAAACGCACCGAGATTTCGCATTCTGTGCCCATGCCATTCTCCAGCCTGATGTTTTGGTAGTGCCTGATGCAAAAGATGACGAACGGTTTGCAACAAATGCACTGGTGACATCTGACCCAAATATTCGGTTTTATGCTGGTGTACCTTTAACTAACCCTGAAGGATATGCCCTCGGAACCCTGTGTGTAATTGACTTCGTACCACGAGAACTTAATTCAGAACAAATAGAGGCATTACGAACTTTAGGTCGTCAAGTCATAAAGCAATTGGAATTGCGCCGAAATTTAGCAAGTTTAGTACTTGTTACCAAGAAAAGCAACCAGGCACAGAGGGTACGCAAGCAATTTTTCAAAAAGATTGCAGCAAGTTTTGGTTTGTCGTCACTAATTTTAGTTCTGATTGGGGTGGTTTCCGATCAAAATACAAGAGTATTTAGTAATTTTAATCGCAGTATCGTAAAAAATACTTATAAAAAACTTCACAGCCAAGAGCAAATACTGTCCCAGGTAAAGGATGCTGAAATTGGGCAACGTAGTTACATCTTCACTGGAGAAAAACTTTATCTAAAATCTTATCAAACAGCACTTAGTAAAGTCGATCGAGAAATTGCCAAGCTGAAGAATTTAACAGTAGATCAAGCGAACCAACAAAAGCAGATTGCAACGCTTGAATTTCTGATAACAGCTAAACTTACTGAACTAAAACAGACTATCGATTTGCGCCAGAATAAGGGATTAGAGGCAGCGTTGCAAGTACTGCTGAAAAACGATCGCCAAAATCTCATGGATGATATCCGCAAGGCAATCGATGAGATGGAAAACGAGGACAGGGGACGAATCCGACAGCAGTCACAAGCAGCAAAGAGTCGGACTCAGAACACAATTCTGACATTGGCGATCGCTATTTGCCTAAGTTTTATCGTTCTTGCTGTAGTCTACTACTTGATCTATCGTGAGGTTATTGAGCGCAAGAGGACAGAAGAAACCTTAAATCAAGAACGCAACTTTATCTCAGCAGTCCTTGATACAGTCGGAGCGTTGGTAATAGTTCTCGATTCTCAAGGGCAAATCGTTCGTTTCAATCAAGCTTGTGAGCAAATAACGGGTTACTCCTTTGATGAGGTGAGGGGTAGGTATAGCTGGAACTTGTTACTACCTCCTGAAGAGGTGCAGCCAGTTAAAGCAATTTTTGACCAGTTACGATCTGGTCAACTTTCCAATAATTATGAAAATTATTGGGTAATGAAAGATGGGAGTCGGCGGCTGATCGCCTGGTCGAATACCATCTTAAAAGACTATAAGGGCTGTGTTGAGTACATCGTTGCTACTGGCATTGACATTACCGATGCCAAACGAACACAACAGCATCTGACTGCACAATATGCTGCAACCCGTGTTCTAGCAGAGTCTGCCACAATTAGCGAAGCAACTCGCCAAATATTGCAAGGAATCTGTGAGAGTTTGGCATGGGATTTGGGTGAAATTTGGATGGTAGATGAGCAAGCAAATGTGCTGCATTTTCTCGATATCTGGCATAAAGCATCCATTGAAATGCAAGAGTTTGAAATACTGAAGCGGCAAACCACCTTTGCACCCGGAATTGGACTACCTGGAATGGTTTGGGCTAGTTCTGAATCTGTTTGGATCGCTGATATCGCTAAAAATATTAATTTGCCTAACTTCAAAATAGCTGCTCAAGTAGGACTACATGCAGCTTTTGGTTTTCCGATCCGCAGCGGTAATAAAATCCTCGGTGTGATTACCTGCTTCAACCGGGAAATCCAGCCCCTTGACGAAGATTTAGTAAAAACGATGAATTCTATCGGCGAGCAAGTAGGGCAATTTATCCAGCGTAAACAGGTTGAAGAAGAAATACAACGCCAAAATTTGCGATCGCAACTATTTACCGAAATCACCCTGAAGATTCGTCAGTCTTTGGATATCGAAGAAATTCTCCAAATCACTGTCGAAGAGGTACAAAAGATTCTCCAGACTGACCGAGTTTTAATCTATCAGCTTTTGCCAGATCAGTCTGCAAATACCGTTGTTGAAGCAGTAGTTTCTGGCTTACCAGCAATCAAAGAGCAAAACAACGCCGCCCCCTACTTTGAAGCAGAATATCTCCAACAGTACTATCTACAGCAGTACCGTCAAGGCAAGATTTTCGGACTGGATAACTTGGATCTCCTGGAAGTTGAACAAAGTCATCTAGAATTAATGCAACAGTTTGGGGTGAAAGTCAATTTAGTTGTACCTATTCTTGTTAAAGAAGAACTTCGCGGTTTGTTCATAGTTCATCAGTGTGACGATTCCCACCACTGGTCTAACTTTGAAACCGATCTTTTGCGGCAAATAGCCGACCAAGTAGGTATTGCTTTAACCCAAGCCCAACTATTAGCAGCAGAAACTCGTCAGCGACAAGAACTTGAAATTGCCCGTCGCCAAGCCGAATTAGCTTCTCAGACGAAAAGTGCCTTTTTGGCAAATATCAGTCATGAAATTCGCACTCCGATGAATGCTGTATTGGGGATGACTAGTTTGGTGTTAGATACTCCCTTAGACGAAGAACAGCGAGATTTTATTGAAATAATTCGCAGTAGTGGAGACGCTCTTTTAAGTTTAATCAACGAGATTTTAGATCTTTCCAAACTTGAGGCTGGAGAGATGGCTCTCGAAACTCTCGATTTTGACCTATCCACTTGTGTAGAAGAAGTGGTGGAATTATTGGCTCCCTCAGCCCATAACAAGGGATTAGAAATTGCCGCACTGATTGATCGCAACGTCCCCACTCAACTCAAAGGAGATACTGGTAGGCTGCGGCAAATTCTCATGAACTTAATCAGCAACGCCATCAAATTTACCAGCGCTGGCGAAATATTAGTACAAGCCGAATTGCGTACGCTTTCTCCGACTACAGCCACTATCCATTTTGCCATTACAGATACAGGTCTTGGCATTAGCCCTGAAGACCAACGCAAACTCTTTACACCATTTACCCAAGTGGATGCTTCTACCACTCGCAAGTATGGTGGTACCGGTTTGGGATTAGCCATCTGTAAACAACTTGTAACCTTGATGGGAGGAGTGATTGGGGTAGAAAGTCAGATGGACAAAGGATCTAAGTTTTGGTTTGAGTTGCTTTTTACCAAACAAGTTGAGCCTGTTGAGCCAAAATGCGATGGCTTTGCCAACGCTAAGAGCGAACGCGGACTTTTACAAAATCGCCGCTTATTGGTAGTGGATAACAACACTACTAATTATAAAATCATCTCCCATCAAGCTACTCATTGGGGAATGGAGGTAGATCGAGTTGACAGTATTGCTGCGGCCGTTAAAGTTATTCAGCAAGCTAGCGAGCAGGGGAAATCATATCATGTTGTCTTGGTTGATATGCAAATAGCCCAAACAAATGGCATGACAATAAAAGAACAAATTCCAGCCAATTCTGCAATTGCTAAGATCCCTTTGATTATGCTCGCCTCTACTAATCAACGCGATGAAGTGCAACAGGCGCTCAAAATCGGATTTGCTACTTATTTATTCAAACCCATTAAGCCATCACGACTCCTTGATGCCATCATAAATATTTTAGAAACTCAGCCGGAATCAGAACAAGGGTGTAGAGGCAGGAAGCTAGAGGCTACAGAAGAAATTCCGAGTACAGAAACTTCAAGTATTCTTACTTCCTGTCTCCCTAATCCTT
>NZ_JADEXF010000553.1 GCF_015207245.1 Nostoc cf. edaphicum LEGE 07299 | reverse complement strand
ATACTCGCACTTCACCCAAATCAGGCTCAACGCGCACTTCGGCAAACTGCGCTCCAAATGAGTGCATTGAAAACTTCTTTTGTTCCTCTCCAGGTTTGGCATCTGCACGCGCTTCGATCATTTTCTTTCCATGTCGTGCCAAGATTGCCTGATATGTTTCGCTGGCGGAGGATTTATTTTTTAAGAAAAAGCTGCCGTTTTCGGCAATCACATCCTCAGCCTTTGAACTATAAAGCGGCGATTTTTGATCGGCAAGTGCTAGTTGCAAAAGCTGACTGCGTGCTTGATTTCCCGCTAGATGCACCGCTGAACTGACACTGGCGGCGGTTTGCGAACCACCAGAAACGGGGGTTTTTGGCATCTTGGTATCGCCTAGTTCAAACCGGACTTTGCTAACTGGTAGACCGAGTGCCTCAGCTGCAACTTGAGTCATCACAGTATAAGTTCCCGTGCCAATATCTTGGGAACCGCTCAATACAACGGCTGTACCGTCTGCCATAATTTTAGCGATCGCTGATGCTGGGGAACGGTAGGTAGGATAAGTAGCTGTCGCCATACCCCAACCAATTAAATAATTGCCGTCTCGCATTGAACGGGGCTTGGGATTGCGCTTTTGCCAGCCAAACTTTTCTGCCCCCAATTTGTAACACTCTCTCAATGACTTGCTCGACCAAGGTATTCCTTTGCTAGGATCAACTTCAGCATAGTTACGCAGACGCAACTCTACCGGATCGATATTGAGTGCATAAGCCAGTTCGTCCATTGCCGATTCTAAGGCAAACGACCCAGAAGCTTCGCCTGGGGCCCGCATATAGGTTGGTGTTCCTTGATCGAGCTGAACCAGACGGTGGGTAGTTTCGATATTCGGGCTAGCGTAAAGCATCCGAGCGCTTTTACCAACAGGTTCGATAAATTCATCGAAAGTTGAAGTTTGAGAAGTCCCGGCGTGTCGCAGAGCAGTCAATTTGCCATCGCGGGTTGCACCGAGAGAAACCTGTTGAATTGTCTCTGGGCGAAAGCCAACAGGGCCATACATTTGTATGCGTCCCAAAACTAATTTTACTGGGCGATTAACCTGCCGGGCTGCGATCGCCGCTAGCGGTACGTGCGACCAAGCCGACCCTTTGCAACCGAAGCCACCGCCGACAAAGTAAGACATAATGCGGACT
Source organism: Nostoc cf. edaphicum LEGE 07299 (assembly GCF_015207245.1). Lineage (GTDB taxonomy): Bacteria > Cyanobacteriota > Cyanobacteriia > Cyanobacteriales > Nostocaceae > Nostoc > Nostoc edaphicum_B. The sequence goes on along the minus strand of NZ_JADEXF010000553.1, from coordinate 2,779 downwards.
TTCTCAGGCTCAATTCCTAATACCTCCGCAACTTTTTCTTGAGTCGAAAAAATTCCCTGAGTTGCGTCATACAGCAACAGTTCATCGCCTTGCCAAACTGCTGTTGTGGCATGAGGCTCCATTGGATTGTGATTTTCGATCGGTGTAGTATAAGTTTGATCGACGCGGACAGCAGCAGTTGCTAGTCCCTGGTTGACATTGCCGTGAGTTAAATCGGACGGCTCGCCTCCAGGTATTTTACCTTTGGGCAAGTATGCCTTAGCGAGGTTGTCCCGCATATTGATAGTTGGTTTCTCTTCGTCATAGCGAACTTGCACCAGCGAAGCAGCATACATCGCTCTTTCAAAAGTATCGGCAATGACGACACCAATATGCTGACCGCTATACAGGACAATGTTATCTTGTAGCACTTGCAGCTTGCGACCGCCGCCCTTTTCTCCAGACGCTTTGGGCGCGTTGAGGTGGGTAATTACTGCTAATACACCTGGTACTCGCTCCGCCGCCTTGGTATCGATTTGGGCTATTTTACCTTTGGCGATCGCACTTTGGATTGTCACGCCATAAGTCATTTTTGCGATCGGAAACTCAGCCGCATAACGGGCGCCACCAGTTACCTTGAGCCGTCCATCAACTCGATTTAACGGTTTGCCGACAACTATATTTGTATCCCCAGTATTCATGCCATCCCTCCCACCGTTGCCAGCGCTTTAACAATTGTGCGTTTAGTCAGTTCGACCTTAAACCCGTTGTATTTTTGAGGTTTAGCTCCGGCGATCGCAGCCAATGCAGCTGCTTGAAATGTTGCCTGATTGGCTGGCTTGTTCAAAAGTGCTTTTTCCGCTTCAAAGGCACGCCAGGGCTTTGTGCCCACGCCGCCAAGGGCAATGCGTGCCGAGCGAATAATCCCATTTTGAATATCTAACGCTGCCGCAACCGATGTCATCGCAAAAGCATAGGAGGCGCGATCGCGGACTTTTAAATAGTGCGATCGCCTTGCGAAGTTTAAAGCAGGTAAGTCAACGGCAACAATTAACTCTCCGTGTTCTAAAATCGTCTCCCTTTCTGGCGTATTACCCGGTACGAGATGAAAATCTACCAGCGGAATACTCCGCTCTCCCCTCGGCCCGCGTGTTTGCACAAGGGCATCGAGTGCGATCATTGCCACCGCCATATCAGAGGGATGGGTGGCAATACAGCGATCGCTACCGCCGAAAATCGCGTGAATGCGGTTATAACCCTCGATTGCCGGACAACCTGAACCAGGAACGCGCTTATTGCAGGGGAAGGCGGTGTCGCGGAAGTAGTAACAGCGGGTACGTTGCAGCAAATTTCCGCCTACACTTGCCATGTTTCGCAGTTGCGGTGATGCCCCAGACAGCAAAGCCTCCGACAGTACAGGGTAACGCTCTTGAATTATCGGATTATAAGCAACGTCGCTATTGCTTGCCATTGCTCCAATCCGCACACCATTACCCTGTACTTCTATCTTGGTTAACGGTAGTGGGTTAATGTCAACTAACTGTTTTGGCGTTTGTACATTCAGCTTCATCAAATCAATTAAGCTTGTACCCCCTGCCAAGTAAGCAGCTTCCACCTCTGGAGTAACCAAAGCCACGGCATTCTCTGCTTGTCCCGCTTTTTTATAGCTAAACGGCTGCATCTTTTTTTCCCTCTAAGACATCGCGGACAGCAGCCACGATATTTGGATAAGCACCGCAACGGCAGATATTGCCGCTCATTAGTTCGCGAATGTCGGCATCCGATTTAGCGTGTCCCTCGTTCACCAAACCCACCGCCGAACAAATCTGTCCTGGCGTGCAGTAGCCGCACTGAAACGCATCGCGGGACAGAAACGCGGCTTGCATCGGGTGCAGATTGTTTCCTTGTTTCAACCCTTCAATAGTTGTGATTTTCGCGTCGGTGTGCATAATTGCAAATGTCAAGCACGAATTAATCCGCTGCCCATCAACCAGCACCGTGCAAGCACCACACTGACCATGATCGCAACCTTTTTTAGTACCAATTAATCCTATATATTCCCGAAGCGCATCAAGTAAGGTAACACGCGGTTCAATCTGCAAATTATGTGGTGTTCCGTTCACTTGCAGCGTCACCTTCACAGTTTCAGAATCTGTGGAAGTTGCCAGCATAGGAGTAGTTTTTTTAACTTGAGTTTCTGCTACAGCTTTCTCTACAAAATTAGCGATCGTCGCCGCTACTGTGCTGAAGACCATTAATTGACCCAGCTTGCGGCGTCTTAAGACAAACCTCATTTGTTCGCTCCATTTTGTTTTTGTTAAAAATATTGAGTAATTATTACTAAAATTATTGATAGAAAACCAGACTTTCTGAAAAGTATTTTCTCTAAAAAGACATTGTTAATAGAATACAATTTCGTCTTGTTATGTCTCTCTATCAAAAGATTTATGCCATAAGTATTATCTAGAATTCTCAAAATAGAATTAATATCAAGTCCGGGTAATTAGTTATGATTCAATACAGTTCAGTTAAGCATTTTTTCTCTTCTCTCTGTTTCCTCTGCGCCTCTGCGGTTCGTTAAAAAAGTTGACTTTGACAAAGAGTTTTAGCCTTAACTGAACCGTATTACCTTATAAAGGGGAGGGAACCATTCAGCCAAACACTTTTAAAACAACCTCTAAGCTGCAAAGCACAATGAAGAGTTCTGAGTTCCAAGTGCTGAGTGAGTAAAAAGGAGAACAAGAATATTGTTCCCCTACGAATGCTTTATATTCCATGCCATTGAAAGCGGCTATAGGTT
>NZ_JADEXF010000552.1 GCF_015207245.1 Nostoc cf. edaphicum LEGE 07299 | reverse complement strand
CTATATTAGCATCGTTATTACTATTGATATTTCCCGTGCAGCCAGCGATTACCAGTAATAAAGCAAAAGTTAAAAAGCACAATGCCAAAAATCTTTTCATTATTTAACTTTTAATTTTTAATTTATTCTCCATCAAGCCAATTGCAAAGTCAGCCAATAATGCAATTGCCGCCGCCGGAACTGCACCAGCTAAAATCAACTGATTGTTCACTACTGATATGCCGCGAAAAATAAACACTCCTAAACCACCTGCACCAATGGCCGCTGCAATAGTTGCAATACCAATGGCAATGACTGTTGCTACTCGCACTCCTGCCAAAATGACTCCCAGTGCTAAGGGAATTTCAACTTGCAACAATAATTGTCTATCTGTCATTCCCATGCCTCTCCCAGCTTCTCGAATCGCTGGATCTACGCCAGTAATACCTGTGTAAGTGTTACGAATTATCGGCAGTAAGGAATATACAGTCAGAGCAACAATTGCTGGGACTGCGCCAATTCCGCCAATTATAGGAACAGGAATGAGTAAGCCAAACAATGCCAAACTGGGAATAGTTTGGAAAATATTCGCTATGCCAAGAATTGGTTGGCGGAGATAGGTTTTACGTGTAATCAAAATACCTAAAGGAATGCCTACAAGTATGGCAATTCCAATGGCAATGCCTACCAAAAATAAATGTTCTAGAGTATGCTGAAGGATTTCTGGGGCATACTTAACCAGGAAGAAATTTTTCATAAAGTATCTTGCAGGGAACGCAGACATTGAAGAAAGGCAAGGCTTTCTGGGTGTTGCGATCGCATAAATTCATCCTTCGCCTCCAATACTACCAACTCTCCCCCATACATTAAACCAATTCTCGATGCTAAAACAAATGCTTCTTGAATATCGTGGGTAACAAACACAACTGTCTTGCCTAACTCTTGCTGCAAACGCCGAAACTCTTGTTGCAGTTCTAAGCGCGTAATCGGATCGAGTGCGCCAAAGGGTTCATCCATCAACAGCACAGGCGGATCTGCCGCTAAAGCCCTGGCTACACCTATTCTTTGCTTTTGTCCTCCCGAAAGTTCGTGCGGGTAACGCCCTGCGAATTGTGCTGGTTCTAAACCCACTAATTGCAGCAATTCATAAACCCGCGCTTTTATTTGTTTAGATTGCCAACCTTCCAAAGCTGGGACTAAACCCACATTGCGTTCTACAGTGAAATGGGGAAATAAACCAATTTCTTGAATGACGTAACCAATTTTTCGTCGCAGTTTAATTTCATCCCATTGAGTTGTGGGAATACCATCAAATAAAACTTCGCCTTGTGTCGGTGTGAATAGGCGATTAATTAACTTCATTGTTGTGGTTTTGCCGCTACCACTGCGCCCAAGTAATACCAGTGCTTCTCCTTGGCGGATGGTGAAATTGAGATTTGACACCAATGGGCGATGATTGCGGCTAAAAGTAACATCGCGGAATTCGACTGTCGTTTGGTTGTTTTGCGGCATGAGTGGCTTTTGATATAGGCGTATATCACATTATTTGTTGATTTTGCTAACGTCCGCGTTGACCTCTTCAGATTTTAGCGATACTGCTAAAAATTGCCTTAAGGCTTTACAGTAGGGAAAAGATCAGAAAGTACGGACAGTAGAAAGCAATAGGTACAACAGTTGGTAATAACTATATTATGAACTCGTTTGAAAGTATAACAATTGAAGGATATCGTCGCTTGTATAATGTACAAGTCGATATGCATGAGCGACCCCTGACGGTGATGATTGGTGCTAATGGTGTAGGTAAAACCTCTCTGTTAGAAATTTTTTCACTTTTAGCAGCATCAGCAAATGCTCAACTAGGAACTAAAATTTCCGAGTTGGGTGGACTGGGTGATATTATGACGCGCGATCAGGCTAAAAGTATAACAATTTCTTTGTCTATGAGTGTGCCCGGTTATGCACCACTCGACTACTCGCTAGAAGTCGCTCCTAAAGGGTTAGCATATGAAATTGCTCTAGAAACACTTACTCAACAAAATGATCGTCAGGCATCGGAACCCTTTAAACACATTGACTCTCGTGGTTTAGATGTTAAATATTTTAATACAGAAGATCAAAAGCTATTGCGCCCAAATTGGGATCATAATCCCTTAGAAACTTCTCTTGCTCAAGTTCCCAAAATGTACCAAGAGCCAGAGAATCTGCGAAAAAGATTAGCTTCTTGCACTTTTTATGGAGCATTAAATGTTGCTCCTAAAAGCCCAGTTCGTTTACCACAATCAATGCGTCCAGTGACCTTACCAGGTTCTCATGGAGAAGATTTAGTTTCCTGCCTTTATTATTTGCGAGAAACTGATTCAGAACGATTTGAAATTATTGAAGATACCCTTGCTGCTGCATTTCCAGATTTTGAGCGTTTATCGTTTCCGCCAGTAGCAGCAGGAACTTTAGCAATGACTTGGAAAGACAAAAATTTTTCTAAGCCTCTTTATATGCACCAGTTGTCTGAGGGGACTTTGCGGTTTCTTTGGTTAGTAACACTGCTGCAAAGTCCAGATTTAACTGCTGTCACTCTTATTGATGAGCCAGAAGTCAGTTTACACCCAGAATTATTAAGACTATTAGCTGATTTAATGCGCGATGCTGCCCAACGAACTCAGCTAATTGTGGCAACCCATTCAGATAGATTAATAAGATTTTTAAAACCTGAAGAAGTTCTAGTTTGTGATTCTGAGGATGGTTTAACAACTATGAATTGGGGTGACTTTTTTGATTTAGAAAAATGGCTAGAAGATTATAGTTTAGATCAAATTTGGGCGATGAACTTAATCGGTGGTCGTCCATGAGAATAGCAATTTTAGTTGAGGGTGCAACAGAAAAAGCTTTTGAGCCGATTTTACGAGATTTCCTTAAGTCACGCTTACAACAACAGATGCCTAAACTTCAGTTTCTACCTGATGATGGTCGGATTCCCAAAGAAGAAAAACTTAGGCGTAAAGTTGAGAATTTACTGACAGGGAGAGATGCTTTCAATGCTGTGATTGCACTAACAGATGTTTATACAGGAACCAATGATTTTCAAGATGCAGCAGATGCTAAAGCAAAAATGAAAATGTGGGTGGGGAATAACCCTAATTTTTATCCCCATACAGCGCAGTATGATTTTGAAGCTTGGCTACTACCTTATTGGCCAACTATTCAAAAATTGGCTGGACATAATAAGTCAGCACCAAGGGGATTACCTGAGCAGGTGAATCACAATAAACCTCCGTCATATCATATTAAAGAAATATTCGAGTTAGGTAAAAAACGCAGTTATAGTAAAACTCGCGATGCAGCCAAGATTTTAAAAAACAATAATCTAATGGATGCAGTTAATCTGTGTCCTGAATTAAAGGAATTTTTGAATACTATTCTGTCTCTTTGTGAGATTGATTTGATTCCATAACTGAACTGTCTCAATTAAACGGCGTTCCGGTTCAGCAGAACTCGCAATTTTGTCTGATAAAATTTTCAGGTTATAACTGTAATTTTTTGGTATCTAATCAGTAATGTAAGAAGGCAAAAGTTAAACCGCTCCTGGTACAAAGAAGACCGCTCACGTTAAATTAGTCCGAATGGCGATTTTCTCCAAAGTAGGGAGTACCTAAAGCTTTCGGGGGTGTAGATTTTCCCAACTTACCGACTAATGCCAATAAAGCGATCGCATAAGGTAGCATTACTAAAAATTGGTAAGGTATATTTGCCCCTAATGCCTGAATTCGCAGTTGTAAAGCTTCTGTAGCCCCAAACAGCAAACAAGCCAAAGCGCTACCCACAGGATGCCATCTGCCAAAAATTAATGCTGCGATCGCAATAAATCCCTTACCAGCACTCATCCCTTCGGCAAAAAATCTTACCTGTACGAGAGTTAAATAAGCACCTCCTAAACTCGCAAGACAGCCACTAATTACCACCTGTCTCGTATACAAA
>NZ_JADEXF010000551.1 GCF_015207245.1 Nostoc cf. edaphicum LEGE 07299 | reverse complement strand
ACTTTAACTGTAAAAATCTTTTTATCATTTTCACATGGAGAATATTAGCTTCTTCAAATATTTCTCCTTCTTCTACAAAATCGAGTTTTTTATATAAATCTTTTACATATTCTTGAGCATGAATTACGACTTCTGTAATATTTCGGCTAGCTATCACCTGTAGGGCATTTTCCATAATTTTCTTACCAATACCTTGCCCTCTAACTTTCGATAGAACAGCTAACCTTTCTATTTTGGCAGTTTTATCATCCAAATATCTAATTCTAGTAGTACCCACAACCTCCATATTTAAATAAGCAATTAGATGATCGGATATTTCATCTTTGCCATCAAATTCTAAAGCGGAATCTACCCCTTGTTCTTCTTGAAAAACTGATTTTCTAATTGCTTGAATTGCCGGAAAATCTTTAGGTAATTCAGCAACTTTTATAACTAAATTACTCATGAAACTCTCTTTGAGGTTACTACCTATTGTAATTTAATGTGAGTTTGATGCAGCTCTCCCTGCTTTGAACGAAAGTGCAAGCCTGTCCCTCTCGCAGTCGGAGCTACGGTGTACACATAAGTCCTTCTGACCCCCTCTAACTCCCCCTTGGCAAGGGGGAGAACCGGATATTTCCCCCCTTGCCAAGGGGGGATTAAGGGGGGTAAATACAGGGTTTGGGCTTCATTACCATGCAGCTACCCGCCAAATTCTTGCTAACCCAGGTAATGAAGACTTCATCCTTGACTACATCCTGGAAGCTTTAGATGAAATTTATGCTTTGACATACGGTCAACCATATTTAGTGCAACTGCTGGGTTTTCAGCTAGTGCGCGGCTACAATGACTTTGTTTTTGAACAAGGACGATCGCGTGACCCAGTTTTCACTCTAGAAGATGTGGAAGCAGTTATCAATGACTCTGAGTTTTTCAAGCGGGGACGCTACTACTTTGATGGCGTTTGGGGTCAGGCGGCGCGGGGTGCTGAGGGTCAACAAGCAATTATACAAGTGCTTGCACCTTACCCAGAGGGGATAAGTCTGGATGCCTTAGCTCAGTCTACAGGTATGAACAACGCCAATTTACAGGAAGCGCTGAATACTCTGAAGCGTCATGATGTCGTTGAGGAAACTCAGGGAAGCTGGCGGATTATGGTAGAACTGTTCCGCCGTTGGGTTTTGCAACAGTAGATTTTTACAGCAGTACTGGGCGAATAGAATTCGCGGCTACACAGGCAAAGTCCGCCTTCGCGGACTAATTTCGGGGTTCGCATTTGTTACTTCGGAGTTCGCATTTGCTATTTCGGCGTACGCATTTGTTATTTCGGCGTACGCATTTGCTATTTCGGCGTACGCATTTGCTATTTCGGCGTACGCATTTGTTATTTCGGAGTTCGCATTTGTTATTTCGGAGTTCGCATTTGTTATTTCGGAGTTCGCATTTGCTATTTCGGAGTTCGCATTTGCTATTTCGGCGTACGCATTTGTTACTTTGGAGTTCGCATTTGTTACTTTGGCGACACCATTTACTATTTATTGAAAGCTTATCTTCTTAAACTGCGCGGGTCAAGTGCATCTCTCAACCCATCACCGAGTAAGTTGAATGCCAGCACTGTGAGAATAATCAGCACAGCCGGCGGCCAGATTAACCAAGGTTGCAACACCAAGATTGAAGCATTACTTGCCAGAGAAAGCATATTTCCCCAAGAAGGGTCTGGTTGTTGAATTCCTAAACCGATGAGACTCAGTATCGCCTCTGCACCAATAAAGCTGGGAATTGCAAGAGTCGCAGAGATAACTACATAACTAGCCGTTTGCGGTAAAACGTGGCGGAGAATGATATAAATTGGGTTCGCGCCCATTGCACGCGCCGCTTGGACAAATTCTCGCTCTTTAAGTGATAGTACCTGTCCCCGAATAACCCGTGCTAAACCAGCCCAGCTAATAACCGAAGTAATCACCACAATCAGCAAAAAGCGCTGGGTACTACTTAAACCTGCTGGTAAGACTGCGCCTAAAGTCACCAAAAGATAAATACTAGGGAAAGTCATTAGCACTTCTGCCAAGCGCATAATCACGCTATCAGTCACACCGCCGAAATAGCCAGAAATTCCCCCGATAAGCAAACCGAGGGGATAGGTAATGATAATACCAAAAATCCCGATAAACATACTGATGCGACCACCATGCAGCAAGCGACTGAATTGGTCGCGGCCTTGGTCATCAGTGCCCAAAATATTGACTTTTGCGCCAGTTGTTGTGCCAAATAAATGCCAATTTAAGGGGATACCACCAAAGATTGTGACTTCATCCCACTTCGGCGGTAGTGGCAAACTCATCTGCAACAATCGGTATTCTGGCCCGGTGACAAATAGACGCAGAGGCGAAGGTTTTGTTGAGTCTACAATGATTTGGCGATCGCCTGTATCTAAATTCGTATTTCCCTGAGTCGTCGGATAAACATAAGGCCCGATAAACTGCCCTGACTGAGAAACCCAGTGTATCTTCGTTGGTGGCAGCAATGAACCATTAGGTTGTGAAGCATAGGGGTCATAAGGAGCTACGAAATCAGCTGCAATTACTCCTATATAGAAAATTAACAGTAAAATTGCCCCAAATCGTGCCAAAGGATTTTTCTTAAGTCGTCGCCACCAATCCATAGTAGTTAGGAGTTATAAGTTAGGAGTTATGAGTTATTAAGCTTTTATCTTAATTCATAACTCATAATTAATAATTTTTAACTCCTAAACTCCTGTACAGACGCGATTAATCGCGTCTCTCCTAACTCTTAACTGCTAACTTCTCTAAATACCGCTGCTGTTCTTCCTGTTGTTTTTCATGTTCCACAACAAACACGTTTGAGTAAAGATTTGCAAGAATTTGTTTTCCTTGTTGTGTCAATGATAGGTAATGCAGTCCTTCTTGGATATAGGGATAGACGCCATTCCAGTAAAACTTAGCATAGTTATTACGTAAATCGGCAGGGGTTTTATAGCCCAAAACTTTATTTACACCAGTTTCTTCAAATTCGTAAAATAAAGAAGTAATTTTCTTCAGGTAGCGCGGGTCGCTTAGTTGACCAATCAAATCAGCAGCACGGACTAATCCTGCAAAGCACTTTGTATCTTGATGATCTTCTGCCGCAGGCACGGGAAATCGAGTCAATTCAATATTGCTTTTAATTGCCTCAGCATCTATTAACTTGTGACCTCCAAAACGCTCATCAATAAACAGTTTGGCTCTATCAACATGATACGGCGTCAAACTGGCATCAGAAGCGCCAGCAGCCACAGAAATCATTCTGCCATTTTTACCTGTGGCATATAAGTTTGCTGTTTCTCGGTCTTGCCGACAAACCCCTTTAACGTAGCCAATATCGTGGCACACTAAGGAAATAATACAATGCAACCAGTCTTCACTGGAAACACCCCCTTCCCTGATATGTTTGCCACGTAAAATTTCTTGCCCCACTAGGGCGACTAGGACTGTGTGTTCAACATTGTGATAAAGGGCGTCGCTATTGGCAATGTTTTCCAAAGCCATGTTACCTGCCCAGGCGATAATGTCCTGATAATCATTTTTAAAGCAGCCATAAGTGCGGCGGTAGCCGTCTCGAATTTCATTTACGAAGGCATCAATTAAAATTTCAGTGGCATTGAACATATCTGCTTACTCTGGTAAATACCAATTTTTTATTGATTTTGATTGATTTCAAAATTCCATAATCAAGGCCACCCTTGCTGGAATTTCAGGCAATGGAGTTTGCTCCTTTGTAACTCACGTGTACCTGTAGACGCTAGCTTTATCTATGTCTCGATACATGGCTTCCTGGCAACACAAAAGCTTTAAGAAATGATTGATTACGTGTAAAAAATAGTTTCCTGGTGTACCAAGGTACATAAATACTTTCGATTCTAATTAGATAAATCTAGATGAGCTATATTAGTTTTTCATATCTAAGCATTGGTTGACAGTGATCTCAATAC
>NZ_JADEXF010000550.1 GCF_015207245.1 Nostoc cf. edaphicum LEGE 07299 | reverse complement strand
CCCCATTCCCAATAACTAATGACTCAACAAATTTCTGGTATCACAATCAAGGTAGTACCTTCTCTCCTGACTACATAAACTCTTTGATGAGGTGCTATGGTAAATTTGTCATCGTCACATCGTGCTTGCCAAGAGTTTCCCTCATACAACACCCGCCCTGTTTTTCCAGGTGGGATTTCTGTTAAGGTTTCGGCTATAACTGCATCCTGAATTTTCGACTGGCGTCGTCGTGGTTGCAAAAAGCGACGAGAAAGCACGATTAGTAATGTGGAAAGTAATAGCCAAACTAAAACTTGCAACCATACACTTCCCAAACCCACTCCAGACAGCAGCGCCACCACAAAAGCGCTAATTCCCATCATGAAGGCGACAAACGCCGATGGTAAGAACAGTTCCGTTAGGCACAAAACTGCTCCTGCCAGAAGCCAGATTAAGGTAAAACTTGGCATAGCGCCATCCTAGACTCTACATTGACGTAAATGCATTTCTACGATTAGATACAGCCAGACGTAAGTTATTTACAGAAAGCAAAACTTGGTATTTCTACCAATAGTTTTGATTAATTTCAGTAACTAAGTGTAGCTAGCGGTACACAAATCCAGTCTATTCTAGCCTTCAAGTCATTGCCAGCTAAAATTAATCGAAGTTAATGAGTTGATTGTTTTTTTTATTTACACTTTTATGATTTCTACTCAACTGATAATTTATTGTATAAATCCACGCTGTAATAGCCCCATTAATCCTATGGGAGATAATGTTTGTGCCAGTTGCCAAACTCCTTTAGTTCACCGCTATCTTTGGGCGACTGGCTCATTGTCTGCTTACATTCCACCAGGTACAAAGGTAGCAGATAGATATGAGGTGATTAAACAACAGATTTGGCTGGATACTCAACCGGGGCTGCCGCCAGATGTACCTGAAGAATTGCCAACCGAAGTAATTCCTTATTTACAGTTATATCAAGAGCGGTTACATCTGCCCCAGGCTTATGGGTTTGTTAGTAATCTTGAGCAAGATACAACTGATATCCTCTTATTGGAAAATGCGCCGATAGATAAGACAGGAAATATCTATCCAACTATTGTTGAGGCTTGGGAGGAAGCCACGGCAGTACGACAAGTTTATTGGTTGTGGCAAATTCTCCAACTATGGACACCTCTAGCAGAATTGGGACTTAGCCACAGTTTGCTAGTAATAGACAACTTAAGAGTCGAAGGTTGGTGTGTGCGACTTTTGGAACTCTACCAAACACCAGATGATAAAAAGTTGAGTTTACAAAATCTGGGGGAGTGTTGGCAGTTTTGGGTAGCTTCTGCAAAAGCATCAGTAGCTAAAGGGTTACAGAACATTGTCCAGGAGATGTGTGAAACTAAGATTGAGTTAGAGGCGATTAATATCCAACTCAATAATTTACTACTAGCAGCTGCTGCAGAATTGCCATTAGTTTTGAAGGTGGCAGGCTCTACAGATATTGGCCCAATGATGGCGCAAAATGAAGATGCTTGCTATCCCAATAGTTTGACTGATTTAGATACAAAACTCCATCCACAAGGGGATGGAGTTTTTGGGCATGGAGAATGGGGCATGGAGCATGGGGAAGAAGTTACCAATGCCCAATCCCCAATGCCCCAAGCGGCGGGGCGACTGCCCCTCTCCACCCACAAGGGGATGGAATTTCCCGCCGCTTTCGATGAACCTTTATTGCGCCACTTGTCGATTGTTTGTGATGGCATTGGCGGGCACGAAGGCGGGGAGGTTGCGAGTCAGTTGGCAGTGCAGTCTGTAAAGTTACAAATTCGCGCTTTATTAACTGAGGTGACAGAACAAACTGCACTTGTACCACCTGCGTTATTGCAGGAACAATTAGAAGCGAGCTTACGGGTAGTAAATAATGTCATTTGTGCCCGCAATAACGAACAAAAACGCCAGGGCAAAGAACGCATGGCTACAACTATTGTCATGGCGTTGCAAGTTCCACAACGAGTCCAGACAAGTACTGGGTGGCAATCAAATAATACCCATGAGCTTTACTTGGCTAATGTTGGCGATAGCCGTGCCTATTGGATTACTCGCAATTATTGCCAGCTACTGACAGTAGATGATGATGTGGCAACGCGAGAAGTACGCCTTGCTAAAAGCTTGTATCGAAAGGCACTTCTCAGACCAGATGCGAGTGCCTTAACTCAAGCATTGGGGACAAGAAATTCAGAATCTTTGCGTCTCAAGGTTCAGCGATTTATTCTGGAAGAAGATGGCATTTTGCTACTGTGTTCTGATGGGTTAAGTGATAATAACTGGGTGGAACAATCTTGGCAGGATTATGCAATACCCGTGTTAGCAGGGCAAATGACAGTTGAAGATGCTGTCCGCAACTGGATTAACTTGGCAAACGAAAAAAACGGGCGTGATAATACTTCGGTTGTTCTCACTTATTGCCGTGTCTCTCCAGAATACTTAGTACCTGTGACTCCGGCGTTGCCAGAAGAGATTATAGAAGCAGAAATACAGGAAGAAGAATTAGAGGAACTAGAAGAATTAGAAGAATTAGAAAAACCAACTTCTTTTACAGAAAGTTCGCAAGCTTTGCTAGACTTGGATCTAGATTTGGATCTTTCAGAGGAACCACCTCTCAAACCAGAAATTCCACCAACTTTAATTACAAAGCCGAAGCGGGATAAACCTTTGGTAATGCTGGGGGTAGGGTTGGCTTTGCTTGTGGGGGGTACAAGTCTGGGATTATTTGCTTGGTGGCAAATTAATCCTCAAGGATTACAGCAGATGTGTCGGCAATTTCCCCAAAAAGTGCAGTCAGTGTGTCCGACTGAGAAGTAGGTTATACCGAAATGTTCTAATGTTGATGAGCAATATTCCAGTATTGATAAGGAATATTGTAATGTTGATGAGAAGTATTACAACATTCCTTATAGATGTTGTAATGTTGATGAGGAATATTGCAGCATTGATAAAGAATATTATAATGTTGACGAGAAATATTACAATATTCCTTATGGATGTTGTAATGTTGATGAGGAATATTGCAATGTTTGAGAGAAACATTGCAATCTTGACAAGAACAACTTGTACATTCAGAGTGACGGAGAAGAAAGTAGCGATCGCACATCAACTGATTACAACCACAAATCAACTGTGGGAAGTAGTGAAAAGTTGTTGGAGTTTAGGTTTATTTTTGTCCTATCTCGCCAAGTGCAGATGTACGCGTAAAATTTCTTGAATTACCTGTTGTACAGCTTCCTTACTCAAGCTGCCATCTACCCGAACAATTCGTGAGGGATGGGATGCTGCTAAATGTGCGTATCCTTGCTGAACGCGCCGATGAAAAGCGATTGTCTCTTGTTCAATGCGGTCTAGTCCTAATTTATCTGAGAGTTTGCGGGACAGTCCAACCTCGACATCGACATCTAGCCAAATAGTTAGATCGCTTTCTAAACCACCAGTAGCAATATTATTAAGCTGATTGATTAAACTCATGTTCAGACCGCGACCATATCCTTGGTAGGCAATGGTAGAGTCAGTGTAGCGATCGCATAAAATATATTTCCCGGCTGCGAGATTTGGTTTAAGCTCTTGTTCAACGTGTTGCGATCGGTCAGCAGCATACAATAAGAGTTCTGTCACCTCTGCAACTGGTTTATCTTCTGACTTTTCTAGTAGCAAGCGGCGAAGATGTACACCTAACTCTGTTCCCCCCGGTTCGCGAGTTACCACCACGGAAACACCGAGACTTTGCAACCACTCAGAACAAAGCTGCATTTGGCTGGTTTGCCACAGCCTTCCACCCCTTCAAATACAATTAATTTCCCACCCATGCTTTTTTGTTCGCTGCAATAAACTGATTCGCTGACGTTTCATCAGATCAAGAATAGCGCGAAGTGTAAAATTAACCTGCAATTGCGATCGCAGTCTACGATTTAGTTACCTGAAAATTACTGTAATATCATGTCCAGATAAATAG
>NZ_JADEXF010000549.1 GCF_015207245.1 Nostoc cf. edaphicum LEGE 07299 | reverse complement strand
GTTTTCGAATCAGCAGTAGTCGTGGCTAACACCGCGCCTTCCGAAAAAACTAGTTGATTCTGGGCTGTATCCGCGAAAAATTCTATCTGCTTTTCTCCCCTGACGTAATTACCAGCAGAGAAAATTCGCACGACGTATTCTTGACCATCGCTAATCTGCTTGCTTAATTGATCGACCCTATCCTGGGTGACGCGCAGCAGCTCTAAATTTGCCGGATTTTCACCAGGTTCGCTTAATTCGAGGTTGGCGTTGCGATTCGCTTCTTGTAAAAGTTGTACTACTGCCTGACGAGCAGCAGCTGGTTGAGTAACACGAATTACAGCAGCGGACAAAACTTGACCACGAACTAAGGCCAGCTTACCCAAACGCAGGTCGCGGTAAGACTGATAATATTTTTCCAGCCTGGCAACTTCCTGTTCTAGTTCCTCCTGTTGTGTTTCCAATTCTTTGAGGCGCGATTCCCGTTTGGCAATCACTTGCTCTCGTGCTGCAACTTCTACATTACGTTTTTGAATTAGTTGATCCAGTTGAGCAATTTTTTGATCGCGCGCTTCTATGGCTTCTTGACGGTTAGCAAGTTCGCGATCGCGTTTTTCAATTGCTGTTTTAGCTTCGTCAATGGCTTTTTTCGCTTCCGCATAAAGTCTTTGACGTTCTGTTTTCAATAGTTCAACTGCCGCCTGTAGTTCCTTTCTCTGGTTATAAACACTTTGTAATTCAGCTATGGCTTTTTGGTATTGAGTTACAACCCTATCTAGCTGACCTTGAGTGCGTTGGAGTTGAGTTTGGGTTTGGGCTTGTTGACTAATGGTGCGGTTCAGCTGGGCTTGCGTTTCCCTCTGTTTGGCATTTGCCGCCTGCAAGGATTGATTAATTGCCTGTAAGTCTTGTTGTGCTTTTGCTTGGGCGATTCTTGCTTGGTTTAGCTCGCCCTCTACCTGACTTTTCTGAGTTTCTGCGGTTTTTAGCTGTTCCCGCTTCTGTCTGAGGTCTGTTTGAATATCTTCTAACTCAAAGACTCCTTTTCGCAAGCCTTCGTCGGCAGCGAATAAAATCCCTAAAGTTGATGCTGAAATCAAGCCACCAGTAAAAATTGTTACTAGTACGGCTGTGTTTTTCGGACGAAGGTTAAAAAGTGAGAGGCGGGCTTTGCCAACTCGTGTGCCGATGCGATCGCCCACGGTGGCAATTACGCCTCCCAGAATCAAGATTGCTGCGATGAGGATGTATCCGGTGGTCATCTTTAGCTACCGAAATCCTTCCTGATACAGCCTACTATTTTTAAGCATTGTCTGGAAAGAAGTGGAAATTGGCAATAGCTGAAATTATTCAATTTTAGATTTACCTCTAGCTATTAGTGTCATTTTTCAAAATAGAACACGCGCCGATTCCCCTTTCTCCAATTGTTTTTATGTGAACTGCCTACTTAAGGTAACAGGTTTATGCACAGTAATCTTCTTTTTGTGGATAGAAATCATCTTTTTCTCACGCAAATCTCCTAGTAGCCTAGTAACGGTAACACGAGTTGAACCAATTGCCTCTGCGATCGCTTGATGAGATAATTTCAAATCAATAGTGATCCCATCTGCACAAGGAACGCCAAAATCCCGGCAAAGAATTAGTAAAAAACTCACCAACCTAGAACCCATATCTCGGTGAGCAAGAGTTTCAATCATCATCTCTGTTTGTAAAATGCGCGAAGACAGACCTCGCAGCATTAACATTGATAATTCTGGATTTTCCTTGAGTGCTTGTTCCACTTGTTCAATTGGTGCTGACAGTAATTCCGCAGGCGTAAATGCAACCGCATGGTAAAACCGATCCGACTTATTTCCTGTCAGCAATGACAATACACCAAAAACACTATTTTCCCGCAGCAACGCTACCGTTATTTCCTCTCCTGCCTCGTACACCCTGGAAAGTTTAACAGCACCTTTCAAAAGAAAATAAACTCGTTCGGCAGGATCGCCAGGAAAAAAGATCGTTTTATTGCGTTCAAACGTTTCCACAACTGGCGGAAACGCCCCGGTCGCCATCTGACGAAAAACATTTGCTAGGGCTTTATCTTGTGTCACGATCATCTCCCTTCCCCTACCCAATGCCGGAAAAACAAAAACTGATTACCTAAGAATACACCCGAAAAATGAATAAAGCACCGTCAACCTTTCTGTACTTTCCTATACTCAAACTAATCTCTTCATAACTCTTTGTTTATAATGATACATAATTGTTGATCCTTTCAGCTACAACTTGTTGATAAGTAGTTCCAATAGCTGTATTCAAAAGGTTTTTTGAAGAACAAATAAAGATATCTTGAGAATATCTTTATAAAAAATCAAGATTTTTGTCACAGCAAACACCCTTATCAATATTCATTTTTGTCAATCCTGTATAAAACAAAGACTAAACGTGCCTCAGATTCTAGTATGCTCCTAATGATCGATCGCATTAACAATTTCTATGCTAAATCTGACTGGAAAAAATGCCCTTGTTACAGGTATTGCCAATAACCGCTCGATCGCTTGGGGCATCGCCCAACAGCTGCACAAAGCCGGAGCAAACCTGGGTATTACCTACCTGCCGGATGAACGCGGCAAGATGGAGAAAAAAGTCGCGGAGTTAGTAGAACCTCTTAACCCCAGCTTATTTCTTCCTTGTAATGTCCAAGATGAAGACCAAATTAAATCTACTTTTGAAACAATCCGCGAACAGTGGGGAAAGCTAGATATCCTCATCCATTGTCTAGCCTTTGCCAGCAAAGACGATTTAAGTGGAGATTTTAGCCAAACCTCTCGTTCTGGGTTCAACACTGCTTTAGAAATTAGTACTTACTCGCTGGTACAGTTAAGTGGCGCAGCCAAACCTTTGATGACAGAGGGAGGTAGCATCGTCACCCTGACATATTTAGGTGGTGTCAGAGCAATCCCCAACTACAACGTTATGGGAGTTGCCAAGGCGGGATTAGAAATGAGTGTGCGTTACTTGGCTGCTGAACTAGGGCCGCAAAATATTCGTGTGAATGCCATCTCCGCAGGCCCCATCCGCACTTTGGCATCTTCAGCAGTGGGTGGGATTTTGGATATGATTCATCATGTAGAAGAAGTAGCTCCCCTACGACGCACCGTCAGTCAGCTAGAAGTAGGCAATGCTGCGGCTTTCTTATGTAGTGATTTGTCCAGCGGCATTACCGGACAAATTCTCTATGTAGATGCAGGATATGAAATTATGGGAATGTAAGATAATTTGGGCATAGGGCATTGGGGATTGGGCATTGGGAATTGAGTATTAGTATTTTTGCTCATTCCTCATTCCCCATGCCCGATGCCCGATGCCCCATTCCCCATTGTTTATGCAAACAACCAATCGCCAGGTTAATTCAAACTACGATCGCTTAACCCAAACCCCTCGGATTGCCACTGTTCACCGCACCACTGGTGAAACTAATGTGCAAGTTACCATCAACCTGGATGGTAGAGGAACTTGCACAGCAGCAACAGGTATTCCGTTTTTGGATCACATGTTGCATCAAATTGCCTCCCACGGGCTGATTGATATAGATGTCCAAGCCAAGGGAGACTGGGAAATTGACGATCATCATACTAACGAAGATGTAGGCATTACTTTAGGGCAAGCTTTTAACCAAGCACTAGGCGACAGAAAAGGCATTGTCCGCTTTGGTAATTTTCTTGCACCACTGGACGAAGCCTTAGTTCAGGTAGCGCTAGATTTTTCTGGACGACCTCACCTCAGCTACGGCTTGCAAATTCCCACTCAGCGGGTAGGAACCTATGACACCCAACTGGTGCGAGAATTTTTTGTGGCATTGGTGAACCATAGCCAGATGACACTGCACATTCGGCAACTGGATGGCATTAATTCCCATCACATCATTGAAGCGACATTTAAAGCTTTTGCAAGAGCAACACGGCTGGCGGTAGAAATTGACCCCCGACGTGCTGGCTTAATTCCCAGTTCTAAGGG
>NZ_JADEXF010000548.1 GCF_015207245.1 Nostoc cf. edaphicum LEGE 07299 | reverse complement strand
AAATATTAAAAACTATTTGAAATATAGTCATCAACTTTATTATGGAACATATTTCTCAACTAACAGCCGAAATTAGAGATAAAGCTGCATACCCAGATATCCTAGTCATATCCCGGATCTTTCTGCCGAAAGAAGCTGTAATTGGGGAATATATCTACAATCGTTGTCTGCAAGATCCAGAACGAATAATTGTGCTGGCAGCTAGTTGCTCAGGAGATGAAGTATTTGATAAGAGTCAACAGTTTCCTGTGTATCGCTGGTATTATCCTAAATATTGGCGTAGTGGCTATGTGGGAAATATCCTAAAGCCTTTGGTCAATATCGTCTGCTCATTTGTTTTAGCAATTAAACTCTATTTTCGCTATCACTATCGTTACATAGAGTGGGGCCACGGCTATGATTTTCCTTCACTGTTGCTATTGAGCTATTTGTTACCTATTCGCTTTTTTATCTATCTGCACGGCAACGATCTTCTTTGCACTTTACATAATCCCGTGCTGCGATCGCTATTTAAATTAACACTCAAACGCGCCGAAGGCATTGTTTGTAACAGTTCTTATACAAGAGACTACTTGAGAACTGCTTTCCGATTAAATACTCCTACCCACGTCATTAACCCCGTAATCAGACCAGAAAAATTTGGTAATAATGTAGCCAGTCCCAGTAGTCTTGAGGATTTACGGGTTCGCGTGCGTCAGACGTACAACATTCCCGAAACAGCAATAGTGATTCTCTCCATCGGTAGGCTAGTAAAACATAAAGGTTTCGACCGAGTAATTGATAATATCCCAATACTGCTAACTTTTGGGGTCGATGTTCACTATATACTCTGCGGTCAAGGGCCAAGTGAATCTGAACTGAAATCTCTGGCACATCGTTTGCGGATTGATAAGCGCGTCCACTTTGCCGGATATGTACCAGAGCGAGAATTAGCAGGTTATTATGCAGCTTGCGATATATTTGCCATGCTGACTTTATCGGATACTAAACCTAATAATATGGAAGGTTTTGGTATGGCTTATTTAGAAGCAAGTTACTTCGGGAAGCCGATAATTGCCCCTCGTTTAGGCGGTGTTCTAGATACAGTTCAGCATGAAGAAAATGGGATACTGGTTAATCCCAATTCTGGTTATGAAGTTTTTCAAGCTTTCAATCGGTTGTGCAAAGACCAACAACTACGCGAGCAACTCGGTCGTAAAGGTAAAGAATTAGCCAAGCGTAGAACTCTTCATCGATCGCTTTATAAATCAGATGGGAAAAATGCAATTTTGTGAAATTATTTTGTTAACTAAACCGGATTTAATCATAAAATTCAAAAAATCAAAAAAGGGTAATTTACTATAAGTTATATTTCTGCATAACCTTTAACAAATTGCTTCACAAAAGAGCAAGATTACAGTGTAAAATCTCGTTTGTGATGCGATTCAATGTGCAATGAAAAATATCTGCTTTAACATAGAGCAATTTCTTCGGCGTTACACAAAGCACCGAATGCAATCTTTCGTGTTTACAGTCATTGGATGTCTTGCTGTAGTTAGTGTGATTACCTTTGGGGCAATGTATGTTGTGGCTCAACCTGCTTCAACTTCATCTGAACGTCCCGCTAAAGCGCCAAATTTCGGGCGACACTTTCAAGAATTTGGGCGTGAAGGCTCTATCTTGATTTACGACTCAAAAAATAACCGCATCTATGAACATAATCCTCAACGTAATGCAACTGCGATCGCTCCAGCTTCAACATTCAAAATTTTTAACGCGCTGGTGGCATTAGAAACAGGTGTAGTTCCTGATGATGTGGCAGTTCTCACTTGGGATGGAATTCACCGAGAGATTGATGCCTGGAATCATGATACAAATTTGCGTCAAGCCTTTAAGGATTCAACTGTTTGGTTCTATCAAGTATTGGCACGTAGGGCTGGATATGAACGGATGCAGCAATTTATTAATAAAGTAGGCTACGGGAACCGTCAGATTGGCACTGTCGCAGACATCGATCGTTTTTGGTTACAACAGCCTTTGCAAATTACACCCAAAGAGCAAATTAAGTTTTTGCAACGGTTATATCAAGGAGATTTGCCTTTCTCGCAACGGACAATAAATCTTGTCAAAGACATTATGGTACGCGAACAAACTCCAGACTACACATTGCGAGGAAAGACAGGATGGTTAACGAGTACTAAACCAAATGTTGGTTGGTTTGTGGGTTATTTAGAGCAAAACAAAAACGTCTACTTTTTCGCGACAACCCTTGATATGCAAAAATCGGAAGATGCACCCGCCCGCATTGAGATTACACGACGTAGCCTCAAGGATTTGGGCTTGCTGGCTCAAATCAACTAACCACCACCGACAATAGTTACCACTTCTAAGCGATCGCTTGGCTGCACTTTTGTTTGCGGCCAAAACTGGCGGTGTAAAATTTCACCGTTATACTCCACAGCCACCAATCGGGGGTTAAAACCCAACTGTTGGAGTAAGTCGGGTAAAGAAGTTTGAAATGAGCAGCTATGGGTTTCCCCATTCACCTGAATCGTAATCTCGTTAGACATAATATGTGTGTGGGGCATTGGGCATTGGGCATTGGGCATTGGTTACTCACTTCGGACAAATGACAAATGACAAATGACAAATGACTATTTTAAAGTTCTGGTTTAATGCGATTGAGTTGGGAGAGCAAATATTGTGTCACGAGGGTAGGCTGTTCGGCTTGCATGAGCGATCGCACCACTGCTACACGTTCGGCTCCGGCATCGATCACATCATTGATATTATTGGCATCTATTCCCCCAATCGCAAACCAGGGAATTGAGCAATTTTTGGCAGCATAGCTGACATATTCTAAACCTGTTGCGACCTTACCTAGTTTCGTGGGAGTTTCATAAACTGGCCCGACGCCAATATAATCTACACCTTCAGCAATTGCTGCTTGCATTTCTTCTTTATTTGTGGTAGAAAGACCGATCAGACGTTGCGAACCCAGTAATTGCCGAGCAACAGCAATAGGCATATCTTGTTGTCCAAGATGCACGCCATCGGCATCGACAGCTAAAGCTACATCCACGCGATCGTTAACGATGAATAAAGCGCCGTAGATGTGGCATAACTGCCGTAATTTTCTCGCTTGTTCCAGGCGCAATGAATCATCGGCGGTTTTGTCGCGGTATTGTAGAAGCGTTAATCCACCTTTGAGTGCAGCCTCGACGTTATTCAATAAATTTTCACTAGGGGAAGTCACAAGATACAAACGCGATCGCCACAACAATTGATGGCGCTGATGACCCATTAAACTACTTTCTAGGGTATAAACCTGATAGCGCATCTGCTTACAAGCTTTAGCCATATTTGGTTGGTAAAGCTTGCTATATTCTTCCAACACCCTTAATGCTTCTTCTATCCGGCAAAAGTTAGCTTGCAAGACCGATTTTATACTGGCTCGTTCTTCTTCTTGAGGATGGGTTAATTCAGTCCCAGGATCGCCTGGTGTATCTCGCGCCGCCCGCAATTCTGGGGTATGCCACTTGGCTACCTCTTGTCGCAGCCGTTTGCATTCAAGAGCCAACTGGGCATTATTCAATCCAAACCGACACCATTCCTCGATAATTCGCAAGCCCTCACGAGCGCGGTCTAAATTGGCATCTAAAATGCGGTAAACAACTTGCTGTATTTGCTCTTTTTGGCTGTATGGCTCGACCATTACAACAACCCCGTTAGTGCTTTCATCGAAGTGTGAATTATCATAAGTCCTAGTAACCATAAGTTAATTAATTTGCTTTTTTTTACTAATTTTTGCGGAATCTACGCAAAACAACGTAGTAGTGAGGGTTACGGTAAATTATCCCATGTTCCTATAAACAGTGATAAGGGTAGTTTGAGGCTACAGTTTCGCACTGAGCTTAGTCAAGTATTTTACGGTAGACAACAAGCTTACAAAGGACTGGCAAAAGGGAATACGCCAGAAAATTCACAATCGAAAAAGAATGTAGAGA
>NZ_JADEXF010000547.1 GCF_015207245.1 Nostoc cf. edaphicum LEGE 07299 | reverse complement strand
CCATTACTGTTATCTAAATCTTGATAAACAAGCGATGTCTAACGACAAGTTGCTACCCGTCTACACCCACGTTGAAAGGTAAACTAATCATTCAGCATTAGAGATTTTTAGTATATTTATATGAAGTAAGCCAGATTAAGGTTCGACTAAAACAGGCGTACCAAGTTTGACCATTTCATACAGTTCGCGGACATTCTCGTTATACATCCGAACGCAACCATGAGAAGCTGCTTTCCCGACAGATGTTGTATCAGGAGTACCATGAAATCCGATGTATTCTCTGCCAACATTCCAAAATGCAATCCAGCGTTCTCCCAAGGGATTATTTGCACCTGGAAGAACTAATTTTCCAGTTTGAGGATGTGTCCAATCTGGGTTTTTCAACATCTCAATAACTTTGAACTTTCCTATTGGCGTTTCCGACCCTGGTTTACCGACCGCGACTGGATAGCTAGCTTGTAAACTGTCTCCTTTGTATACATACAGCTTCCGCAAACTTCGTTTAAGTACTAGATGGATGTGTTGTTTAGAAGCTGCGGGAACAGTTGGCTTAATTATAGGAGATGCTGGCTTCTCAATTGTTTTTTGGGAATCTGCACGTTTTCCAATGCTCACCCTAGTAGTATGCTGTGATTGCAGCCAGAACAACAGCGCGATTGCACCAAAAACAATACTTAAACCAGTACAAAGTTCTAGGTTATTTTTGATTATCTTGTTTTGCATAAACTATTCAGCTTGGAGCAAAGCTAGCTATTTAAGTTAAAATAATCACTTTTTTAATCAACTTTAAGATAAGAAATTAAACCAATTTCAAAAAAGAATGCGGCATATAAATACTCCTCAACCTTGTTATTTATGGCTTTCTGAATGAGCGTTTGAGTGAATTGGTATTATCTGATTTATCTAAAGGCATACATTGTACAATTCCAAATCTAAGAGGATGTTTGAAAAGTCGTTTTGTCGGTATCAAAAGTTTTAGAACCCTCTAAATTCCCCGGTAAATTGGGGAAATTTGATTCTGGTTTCCTCCTTTTTAAGGAGTTGGGGGTCTAAAAGTACCTAAAGTCACGGCGAAACACTTTTCAAACAACCTCTGAGGCAATATAGTAATCCGATTTGATTCCTGAAATTATCTGCGTAGGTAGGGAACAGGGAACAGGGAATAGGGAACAGGAAAGAAGGGTATAGATGTGTACTGAATCTTGTTCAAAAATCAAATAGGAGTTCTATAGTAAATTTAATAGGTTGCCAATTTTATCCGTGTTTGTACTCTATCATAACTTTACGGATACTCTTAGAATCAACCTAAATTTACTTCCGTAAGGAGTCGGATATGAAGACTTATGACATGTCTTTCATAAAGACCAATGGACTCACGACTTTGTTGGTATTTGTCTCAGTTATATTTATTTTATCATTTACTCTAATTATATTATTTTTTGAAAGCATTCAAGGATTTTCAAACCAAGAAAAAATTGAATACATCACTCAAGCATTAACAACAATTGCCATAATTATTGGGGGATTGGCATTAATTCTTAATGGTTACTATACCTCCAGACTCTCTCTGGATGAGAATCACAGCTTGTTAACACAACTCCTAACTGGAACAGTAGCTTGGGATAACAATATCGTAAATTGTATCAATCAGACACAACTAACTCCCCAAGAAATTGTTTCTGAACGCTTTTCTAAAGCCATTGAACAACTGGGAAATGAAAAGATTGAAACGCGATTTGCGGCAATTTATGCTTTAGAACGAATTGCCAAAGATTCTCCGAAAGATCATTGGACAATCATGGAAATCCTTGCTGCTTTTATCCGTGAAAATGCCCCAGTGAATAGGGAATATGAGGATGAGTCACTGCAATCATCAAAACTTCCTACAGATATTCAAACAGCCTTAACTGTCATTGGCAGACGCTATTCATCTAAAGATCCTGTCAATCAAAAACTCGATTTACGCAATACAGACCTCTGTAATGCAGACTTAACAGAAGCTAACCTCTCTAAAGCAATTTTTGCTGAGCTAACTTGCAATGGGTCAATTTTACCAAAGTAAACCTTTCTGAAGCAGACTTATCTGTTACCTGCCTTTGTGGCTCAATTCTCTATGAAGCTAACCTGCAAAAAGCAATCCTCCCCGAAGCCAATCTCCAAGGCGCAGTTCTTAGAAAAGCGAACCTTTCCCAAGCAATCCTTTATGATGCCAACTTGGAAGGGACAGTTCTTTGTGATGCCAACTTAACAGGAGCAATTCTTTGCGATGCCAACTTGGAAGGAGCAATCCTTTGTGATGCCAACTTGGAAGAAGCCAACTTCGAGGGTAGTAATCTCCAAGATACAAACTTGATTGGCAGTAACTTGCAAAGGGCAAAACTTGCTGGCGCTAATCTAGAAAGTGCATTACTTAGTACAGCTAACCTCCAAGAAGCTAATCTTCAAGAAGCTAACCTCTGTGGAGCCAACTTGAGCGGCTCGGAAAATGTAGAATCACAGCAGATTGAACAGGCAATTGGCGATCGCACAACCATCCTACCGGAAAATCTGAAAATACCTCAACATTGGCGGTAATAACAAGCTAAAGTTTCAACATCTAAAACTTGATTACACGATAGGGACGCATAGTTATGCGTCCCTATCGTGTTTAATTTAGTACCCAAAATTAAAAAATTGCTAAAAACCTGATAAATATTCTCTATCAGCCTAAATTTTCCGCAATTTAAATCACGAACAATTATGAAACGCCGAGAGGTTTTTAACACAGCTGCGATCGCCACTGCAACTGCTGCTAGTCTAGTTTCCTGTAGCCAAGCTGGTAAATCCCCTAGCATACAAGCAGGATTGCCGAATATTCGTTGGCGGATGGCAACTAGCTGGCCCAAATCTTTGGGTACTTTTATCGGTGCTCAAACAGTTTCCCGGCGAGTTGAAGAAATGACCAATGGACGTTTCCAAATTACGCCCTTTGCCGCCGGAGAGTTAGTACCGGGATTGCAAGTACTCGATGCTGTACAAGCCGGGACTGTTGAATGCGGACACACATCTAGCTACTATTACATCGGCAAAAGTTCAGCATTAGCCTTTGCCACCTCCGTACCTTTCGGTTTAAATGCCCAACAGCAGAATTCTTGGCTTTATAACGGTGGTGGATTAGAAGCCATACACAAAATTTATACCAACTTCAACGTGATTAGTTTTCCTGCTGGTAGTACTGGCGCACAGATGGGGGGATGGTTCAAAAAAGAAATCAAGTCTATTTCTGACCTCAAAGGTTTGAAAATGCGAATTCCCGGATTAGGTGGCGAAGTCATGTCCCGTTTAGGGGTGAATGTGCAAGTATTACCTGGAGGCGAAGTTTATTTAGCATTGGATAGGGGAGCAATTGATGCTGCTGAGTGGGTAGGCCCTTACGATGACGAAAAACTCGGTTTAAATAAAGCCGCGCAATTCTACTATTATCCTGGTTGGTGGGAACCAGGGCCAACCTTGGATGTGTTAGTTAATCTCAACGCCTGGAATCGCCTACCCAAAGAATATCAACAGGTTTTGAAGACAGCGAGTTTTGAAGCCAATTTAAATATGCTGAGTCAATACGATTCCTTAAATGGGCAAGCGCTGACGCGGTTATTAGCTGGTGGTACAAAACTAGTTCCTTACAGCCAGGAGATTCTGCAAGCAGCCCAGAAAATCTCCTTTGAGTTATTTGAAGAAAATGCCAGTAAAGATGCGGTTTTTAAACAAGTCTACGACCAGTGGAAAGCCTTTCGCCAGCAGATTTTTAATTGGAATCGCGTTAACGAATTAAGTTATGCCAATTTTGTCACTTCTAATAACATCATGTAACTTATAAAATCTTTGCTTTTCTCTCTGCGCTCTCTGTGCCTCTGTGGTTAAAAAATAATTTATTTCACCGCAGAGGCGCAGAGAGCGCAGAGTAAAGACGAAATCTTTGCCAACAATTTTACCAGTACAGCACTAATATCATG
>NZ_JADEXF010000546.1 GCF_015207245.1 Nostoc cf. edaphicum LEGE 07299 | reverse complement strand
GCTCGACTTTATCCAAAATTAAGAACTCCGCTTTCCTTATCGGTAAAAATTTTGGTTTTTTGGCAAATACTTTTTCCATGTCATTGATTTGCACTCAAGCCCAAAAACTAAAACTACTGCCTCGCAATGGTTTCAGCGTTGGGTTTTGGGTTGCGTAAAAATGGATAAAGTCGAGCTTAGGCGAAACTAGAGATAGTGGCAGAAAAAGTAAAATCACGCTTGGATGATTAAAAATGAAATCAGCAAACGAACGCGAACAATTAATTAAAAATATCAACGGACTGCTAAACCAAGCTTATGACAGTACTTTAGATAAGATTTACGCATTACTTCAAAAAATCGAAGATGAAGAGGAAGAGGAAGAATTAAAAGCCTATGAGCTTGCAAAAAAATCTGCTGAGATTGACGGTTCAGTGTCATGGGAGGAAGCTAAAAAAGAACTAAAACAAGAAATAAAAAAGGAAGTTGCGTGAGTTATAAAGTTGAAATATTAAAGGGAGCATTAAAACAACTTAAAAAATTATCGCCAGAACTTCAAGAACGCATACAAGTTAAAATTGATGATTTAGCCATAGAACCCCGCCCAAACGGGGCAAAAAAGCTAAGAGGTAAAGAAAATGCTTATAGAATTAGAGTAGGTGAGTATCGAGTTATATACGATATTTTCGATGATATTTTAGTGGTGAATGTTATAGAAGTTGGACATCGTAGTAAGGTTTATAAGGATGAAAGTTAGTACTAGTTAATTTGTAATTAATTCTTGATGATTTTAGTTACCTTGAGTGCTTGTTTGTCAAATATTGATGTTCAGCAGGGAAGAGTAAACTCCTTGTATCGCGGTAACACACCTTAGAACTTACAAAATTAAATTATTTGTTGTCATTATTGGCAGTAAAAATATCAACAGTTAAACTTAACAATTTAACTCCCCAAACTTAGGACTCCACCACCCTTTTTGTGTGCTGAAATAAGCCACATCTTTATGTTTGGTATCCTTACGAGATTGTGAATTAGAACATCGCAACATTGTCTTACTCTGCCCCTCTTTGATGTAACTGTACTCCTCTAAAGGTTTCTTACATACTGGGCAGGGATATGCCGTCATCTTCACGGGAGGCTTTTGTTGATTCTCTGCTTGGACTGTTTTAGCTTGTGGTGGCTGCCAAGTTTTGTTAAAGTCGCTCCAAAACAACACGACATTTTCACAGCCTTTTGTGCATTTGAGGAAATATTTCTTTTTAACTTTACTACTCGGAATTTTGGCGAGAAAATTTTTGCATTCAGGGCATCGCGTTTTGGAAGTTTCATATTTGCGCTCAGTTATCACATTAGCTTTACCTGTTGGGGAACTCGCAACTACAGTTTTAGCTTTAGAGAGCGCTGGTACAAAATAATTCTGATTCCAACTAGTTAAATAATGCTGCCAAAAGTTTTTTCCTTCAGAAATTGCATCAAGGGCATCTTCCATTTTCGCTGTGAATTCTGCCTCTAGTAAATCCGGTAATGCTTTGAGCAAAAACGCATCAACTTCTAACCCTAACGCCGTCGGTTGCAGATGGTCTTTTTTCAACTCAACATAATTTCGTTTTTTTAAGGTAGCAACAGTAGGAGCATAGGTACTTGGGCGACCAATTCCTTTACGTTCCATCAGTTGCACCAATTTTGGTTCACTATAACGGGGTGGTGGCTGCGTCTGCTTCTTTTCATGTCCAGCATTCTCCAGTTTTAATGCTTGTCCCTGTTGTAATGAAGGTAAAACACTATCCTTGCTGAGATTATTCCAGTACCGAGCATAACCGTAAAATTCAATTACTTGCCCTCTGGCTGACCACAGTAGGGAACCAGACTGAGTAATTACCAAAGTTTTACGCAATTGGGCAGCACGACACTGAGAAGCAATTGACCGTTTCCAGATCATCACATACAGATTAAACTCATCATCAGGAAGTTCTAAACGCAACTGAACTGAGGGACGAAACACATCGGTTGGACGAATCGCCTCATGTGCTTCTTGAGCCGATTTGCTACTGCGATGCTTGGCGACTTGCTGCGGTACATTCGGCGGGTCATTTTGCTCTAACCATTTACGGGCGCTGGCACAAAATTCTGGACTCAGCATTACTGAGTCTGTTCGCATATATGTGATAAGCCCTGCCTCATAAAGCTTTTGGGCCACAATCATGGTTTTATCAGGAGCAAACCTCAGCTTTGAACCGGCTGCTTGCTGAAGGCTGGAAGTTGTAAATGGTGGGGGTGGCTGGCGATTGACAATTTTTCCTTCAAAATGAATCACCTGATGAGGATGTCGCTGTGCTTCTTCTACTAAACGTGTAGCCTCTGCTTCGGAAAGAACGCGCTTAGACTCCGGTGTTTCTGGACTATTACCTACCTTTGCGTCATCGTGAGTTTCAGTTTCTTGGTCTGCTGCATCTTTTGCAGAATCTACCGTCCCTTTGTAAAAAGCCCGAAATCCTTCAGCATAATCTACCCAGACACTCCAGTAATCTTGGGGAACAAACGCCAGAATTTCATTTTCTCGCTGACAAATCAGGTGTAACGTGGCGCTTTGGACTCTGCCAACACTCTTAGCACCGTTATTCAATGCCCAAACTAAAGGGCTACCTTTATAACCTACAAGCTTATCTAAGCAATCTCGGCACAACCCAGCACCGATTAAGTTTTGGTCTAGCTTTCTGGGATTAGCGATCGCACTCTGTACCGCCGATGCTGTAATCTCAGTATAAATTACTCGTTTCGGTTCCCTTAAACCCAGCGTTTCTTTGAGATGCCAAGCGATTGTCTCGCCTTCCCGGTCTGGGTCAGTTGCTAAAACAACTTCATCAACCTGCCTCACCGCAGACTTGAGCTTCTGGATTGTTTCTTTCGCTCGTTGGTCACGCGGAACGTAATTGCACCTGACATTGCTGCCGTCCATGACGAAGCCCAAGGAATCGTCTCCTTCATTGCTGAGTTCTCGGATGTGGCCACAACTGGCTAGAACTTTCCAATCCGAACCCAGAATTTGACTGAGTTTTTTGACTTTTCCGGGAGACTCTACCACAAGCAGGCGTTTGATCATAGCAACTGCGTTTTCGATTTTGAGCAATAAACTGGCGATCGCAATGAGCGATGGCTGCGCCAACGCCAAAGGCGAACGCCTATTCTCGTCATGTGGATTTTCTAGAATACTGTACCAAAAAGCTTTGCAAATTGCTGAACTCTGAAGTAATTTTCTTGTACTTTAACCTTTGCTTCACTTCTAAGTCTCTAGCGTCAGCTTTTGCAACAAAACTGCTATCGTCCGGTGGAGGCGTTTATTATGCTGCATACATTAATAATAGTACAAATGTACAGGTTAAAACCAATCTTATAATTTAGCATCTTTAACCAATTATTGCTACTCTTAAAGCAGTAAATTACTATTTATTCACAATTTTCTGTCTTAAGCCTAAACTTCATGCTATGTTTATTGAATTTAGTGTCGGTAACTACAGATCCTTTAAAGAGCAAGTCACCTTTAGTATGGTGGCAGAAAACCTTGTCGCAAAAGACAAAAAGCTCGACGAAAACAACGTTTTTGAAATAGATGATGATTTAAAACTACTTAAAAGCGCCGCAATATACGGTGCAAATGCTAGTGGTAAAAGTAACTTGGCTACAGCTTTAGGTTTCATGAGATGGTTTAT
Source organism: Nostoc cf. edaphicum LEGE 07299 (assembly GCF_015207245.1). GTDB lineage: Bacteria > Cyanobacteriota > Cyanobacteriia > Cyanobacteriales > Nostocaceae > Nostoc > Nostoc edaphicum_B. The sequence continues at coordinate 311 of NZ_JADEXF010000546.1, read as the reverse complement.
GATTAATTCTTCTAAAGAGACTCAAAGCACGGAAAAAATAGGTGTTGAGCAATTTAAACTCAGCACTGAAACCGAAGAAAAACCATCTTTTTTTGAAATCGTATTTTTAATAAATGGCAAAAGATATAGATATGGTTTTGAGGCAACTATTGAGAGGGTTGTCTCTGAATGGTTATTTTATGTTCCTAAATTAAAAGAAACTAAACTTTTTGAGCGTAAACTGAACAAGATTAGTGTTTCTAAAAGACTTAAAGCTGATGGTATTCAACAGAAAACAAGACATAATGCCCTCTTCTTGTCTGTATCTGCTC
>NZ_JADEXF010000545.1 GCF_015207245.1 Nostoc cf. edaphicum LEGE 07299 | reverse complement strand
ACATCATCCTCAGTCAAATCGTTTATCTCATCATCGCCAAAGTCGGCATCTTTAATAGATAATCTTTTGGCAGAAGTTAAGGCTGATTTTACCGAAGAGGATGCTGCTATTGAATCAAAAAGACAGCTAGAACTAGAACAGGAACGAATTCAACAAGAAAAAATCAAAGCTAAACAACTAGAAGGTTTAAAAGTGCAGGCGAAAGAATGGTTAGCCAAAGTAGATCCACTTTCGTCTGAAGGACTTTGGTTTGAGAGGTTTGCTGAAAGTTACCCCTCAAAATTAGAGGCAGCAATTGAATATTTAAGAAGCAATGAATGAATTAAAAATTCAATATCCTGCTCATCAATGTGCTTGCTTAAATTGAAAATCAGCAATTATTATTTAAGTTATACCAATTCTTTATAAAGCTGCATAGAATTCGATCCCCCCTAGCCCCCTTTATGAAGAGGGGAACCCGAAAAACGTCTATCAAAGCCCCCTTTTGAAGCAGGGCTGATTCATTCCATTTCAAACAGGATTGGCAAAACTGCCATACTCACGAGTGGTAACTCTGGAATTGGACGGGCAGTCGCACTGACCTTCGCCCGTGAAGCTGCCGATGTGCTGATGTATGCAGGTGTGTCATTAGTGCTTTGGTGAGTCCAACCGCATTCTGACTGTTAGATGCCTTTCAAAGCCAGGCGATCGCGTTGCATTGTCTGGAGTGTCAAAGAGTTTAGTTATGTTAACTAATTCGTTATAATTAATATAAATTAATTGTTACAGAGGATTGGCATAAGCCACCAATTTTAAAAATAGTGCGCTACTATCGACAAGCAATAAAAAATCTCCTAGAGGTCTGATATTGATACGCCTCTAGTTATAAGTTGAAGAGGATAAAAAAGATGGTTCAAAGTATAGGCGGTATAGCGAAATATTCAGCTACCGACCTAGACCAATTTGCTCAAAAACTGAATCAAGACGGAATTTGTGTGATTCCCGGTGTTTTTGAGCAAAAATTAATTGACGAGTGGGCACAAGCTTTTGAAAAATTATTTTACGAGCGTCAAAATCAACCAGGTGGGTTGGCTCCTCGTGAAGTTTCCCGCTACTATCTAACCTTGCCTTGGATTTACCCATTTGCTAATGAATTAGTTTTTGCTAACCCAGTGATTATGGGTGTTTTAGAGCGCGTGTTTTACCAAGAATACGTGATGGTTCAGATGGGAGTTGATGTTCCATTTCAGGGTTCAGATTATCAGGAAATCCATCGGGACTTTCGCCCGTTGTTTAGCGATCGCATAGTTACACCACTTTACGCCCTAGCAGTTAACTTTCCCCTTGTAGAAGTAACCGCAGACAACGGGCCGTTTCAAATGGCGCGTGGTACTCATGTCATACCGCGTGAAGAAGGATTAGAAAAGGTTGCCAGTGGTGAAATTCCGATGGAATCTTTTTATATGCAGCTTGGTGACGTGATGGTGCGATCGCCTTTAGCACTGCATCGGGGTTCCCCAAATCGGACAAACCAGCCAAGACCAATGGTAGTTATGGGCTATGCGATGCATTGGTTGCACACACCAAAGGTAGATTTAACTCTTCCACAAGACTATTATCAAAGCCTCCCAGAAAAACTAAAGCAGATGCTACGGTGTCAGCTAGTAGAAAGCTTACCTAAGAACAAAGTCGAAACTTACGTGAATTTCAAATACTAGTAGTTTTTCAAGCTAACTTTGACGAGTGAGACACCTCTTAAACATCTCTTTTTTCTCAGACTCTGTGCCCTCTGCGCCTCTGTGGTTCGTTCCTTTACCCTTCAAACTTCCCTTGACAGACTACTAAGTACTTTGTCTCATTAAATTAGAGGGATAAGAAAACGAACCGCAAAGAACGCAAAGGAAGAGGTAAAGAAGAAAAATTGAAAAGCTGATTCACCTATCATAATTAATGGGACAGACCACTAGTGGAAGAAAGATTTTTGTCATTCCTATAGATAATTAAGATGCAAACCTATACTAATCCAGTCTACAAAGGTTATTTTGCCGATCCTTTTGTTTGGCAACACGAAGGCGTATATTATGCGATCGGAACTGGCGCAGCAGAAGCAGAAGGAACGGTAGATGAAATAGCGGACGCACCAAATGTTAACTCCAATAACAAATCGTGTGTCTTTCCTCTGTTACGCTCTTTCGACTTTGTAAACTGGGATTTTGTTGGTAACGCACTACAGCGGCCAGATCCCGCCCTTGGTGATAATTTTTGGGCCCCCGAAGTCGCTTACTGCGATGGACAGTTTTATCTCTACTACTCTGTAGGGCGTGAAGATAAGAATCATCAGTTACGTGTAGCTACAAGCGATACTCCGTTAGGGCCTTATCAAGATGTTGGTGAGCCAGTCGTAGATCCAAAATCTTGTCCTTTTGCGATCGATCCGCACCCATTCCGGGATGATGATGGACAGTGGTATTTGTTTTACGCCCGTGACTTTCTAGATACATCGGATGGAGTGCGTGCTGGCACAGCATTAGTTGTAGACAAACTCCAAACCATGACTAAGCTTGCTGGTGAAGGGAAGGTGGTTTTACGTGCGCGATCGGATTGGCAACGGTTTTTAGCCAACCGTTTGATGTATGGTGAAATTTATGATTGGCATACTTTAGAAGGCCCCTGCGTTCGGAAGCATGAAGGTAAATACTACTGCTTTTATAGTGGTGGACGCTGGGAAACTGAAAACTACGGTGTAGATTATGGCGTTGCTGACAACGTGATGGGGCCTTACTCTGATGCAGGTAACGAAACCGGGCCACGGGTGCTAAAGTCTGTTTCTAATTTTGTTATAGGGCCGGGACATAATTCTATTGTTTTTGGGCCAGATGGTAAGACTGAGTATGTTGTCTATCATGCTTGGACGAAAAACATGGATATGCGGCAAATCTGCTTAGATATGCTGATCTGGAAACCAGAAGGGCCATCTTGCAATGGCCCCACCTGGACACCGCAGACTATCAGCAACTATTGAAGATTTTGCGATACATTAACACCGCTCACTTTGGCTGGTATAACAACACTGTAGTAGCCAGCTGCGATCGCTGCTAATGCATTAAGCAAAACATTAGCACCGAACAATGGCATTAAGCCGAAAAATGTCTTACCCAAAGGCAACAATCCGACGATTGCCAGCAATGCATAAGAAACTGCAAAACCACGATTGAAAAGACGCGCTGTGGTAGTGTTGTTGTAAGAAGTAATTCCTAACAATCCTACGGCGCAACGTACAATGTTATGCAAAAAGTTCGTGGGAATTGCACCAAAGATATAACCAAATCCCGCCGAATAAGCGCCAACCGATTCATCAAGTGGAACAAAAGATTCGTTCGTTCCTGGTAATGAAACCAAAGCTGGTACAAATCCAGCTAAACCTAAAAGCAAATAACTGATTCCGATAGCCAAAGCAATGTAACGCTCGATCATTTTTGCCTGGTTAATGTTTTCCATTTTTCTCTTGGTAAGTGCGTAAATGTTTACGAAATAGTAACCGCTAGCTGAGAAATCATGAGAATCTAATTTTTTCATAGATATAAATAGATTGCTCTAGCTAGCTAGTTAGCTGCCTAAGCAGAATATTTATAATTCAACTTCGTCTTTCATATATTTCACTCTATCAAAAGTAATGAATACTATCTCAAGCAAGGCTTGTAGGTTTGGTCAAATATAGGTTTAATGCTTTTTCTTGCATTAAAAAAGATTTACTGATTAATTATTTGTATTGTCGTCATATCCATTGCTTCAACCACTTCCAAAAAGAGCATTTTTTGCTCATGATTTAGGATTCTATTCTGAGAAAAATTATTGAATGGTGAATACATATCTACCTCAGATAGCCAAATCATAGTCTCATAACCAACTCGACCCATTTTTGGCTCTAAACCCATAGGCATCTCTAGCAAATAAACCCAGCTACCTGACTGAGGTCGGTAATTTTTGATGACACCCTCTCCGCCGATAAACTCTACCT
>NZ_JADEXF010000544.1 GCF_015207245.1 Nostoc cf. edaphicum LEGE 07299 | reverse complement strand
CTTCAAGTTAGCATTATCAAACAAAGCGATCGCTGCTTTTTTCTGCCTAGTTTCAGTTCGTAGCAGAGCTTGCAACTTATTAATAGCGTCACTCTGAGGAGCGATTTCTCGCACTGAATTTTGAGTAGTTGCGATCGCTCCCTTGCCATTTCACAACCCCAAATTTAGCATTAGCTTTTGAAAAGGATGTCATAAAGTGACAGCAGAATCTCTACCACAATCAGAATCACCACATACCACTCTACGCGCTGACTACTGCTATGCTGCATGAACTCCAGCACCGTTTGAGCGGTTTGGGCAATTAGCTCTAGTTTACGTTCCAGAGCATGGTGACGCTCGCGAATTTCGTATTCATCCTCCAAGCGCAGATATAAGTTTTCTAGCTGTGGAGATTCCCAGAGCAACTCCGGCTTATCGATAATCTCTACTTGACCTACAATCTTATGTTGAACTAATAAGGTAGTCCCAAGTTGACGCAGTAATTCCCGGCTTTGTTGTCTACTCCTGTTTTCACGCTGGAGACTAGCTGCAAACGGTTCAATTTGATCGAATACAGTCGCTAGGCTGGTTTCATAGTGAGACAACACAACACTCTTGGCGAGAATATCAGCTACTATCTGCAAGCGTTCTATACTCAATTCATGCAGTAAAATTTTTCCTTCCTTGGCTCGTTCACTCTCACTAATACTGAGATGAACTTCTACCTCTTCTGTTTCTGGGTCGGCAAAAGGGCCGCTAATTTGAGAAGATAGTTTGGTCAAAAAAGCTACCTTTTCTCCAGGCTCAAGGTTAAATAGGACAACTGCACCATAGGCCAGCAATACAGCGTAGCCTTCTTCACCGACTCTAATCATTAGTGGCATACTAGCCAAGGAAACGTAATTATCCAGCGTCTGTAAGTTAATACCTTTACCAAGGAATAGGGCCTGCGCTCTAAATCTATCTTTGTCATTAAAAAGGAGTTTTTGCATTATTGCCCAAAAGCTATATTTTGCCTGCTTTACTGCTCTGGTAACGATAGTAATTGATGCCTGTTGTCAGAGATAACTACAATCTCAGCTTACCATTTCGTCTTTCTTCTACAGCCCATACCCTGTTTTTGATACTCTTGCGCCCTGAATAAATTACAGCGCTGTTCAAATAGTTGAACTACATTATTCGCCACTCTCCCCAAAATTGTTAGAGTAAATAAAGTTATGAGGACGCAAATATGGCTGACAAAAATCGTTCTCAATGGGACTTAGGCAGGTTTATCGAAACCCTGACTTACTTTGAGGTAATTCCTTTCCTTAACTGGGTACAGCAATTAATCCAAGGTCGTCCTAAGGATAATCAATATAGACCCAATGGAGGAAGAAACGTGGGTGTAATATTAGTAGCAGGTGCAACAGGTGGTGTCGGTAAACGAGTAGTGCAGCGATCGCTCCAACAAGGTTATAAAGTTCGCGCCCTAGTTCGAGATATTGACAAAGCGCGGTCATTTCTTGGTAATGATATCGATTTAGTAGTTGCGGATATTACGCAACCAGAAACTTTAACTCCTTTAGTTATGGCTGATATCCAAGCTGTAATTTGTTGTACAGCAGTACGCGTACAACCAGTGGAGGGAGATACAGCAGACAGAGCCAAATATTATCAAGGTGTTAAATTTTACCAGCCAGAAATTGTTGGCGACACTCCCGAAAATGTAGAATATCAAGGAGTCAAAAACTTAGTCCAAGCGGCGGCAAAATATTTGCCCCAAGCAAAGGAAAAACTAATATTTGATTTCACCAAGCCATCAGCAGAATTAAAGGATAACTGGGGAGCGCTGGATGATGTCGTCATGGGTGGCGTGAGTGCCAGTAATATCCAATTAGTAGAAAATACAGCTTTATTTGCGGGTAATGTCTCCACCGCTAACTCTGGCGGATTTGTTTCTATCAGAACGAAAAATTTTGATCCACCCTTCAACTTATCTAGTTATGAAGGTGTGAAATTACGTGTCAAAGGTGATGGTCAGCGTTATAAAATCTTTCTACGGACAGATACGACATGGGATGGTATTGGCTACAGCTATTCTTTCGATACCGTAGCTAATACTTGGATAGATATTCAGATTCCCTTTGCAGATTTGATTCCCGTATTTCGAGCAAAAACTGTCAAAGATGCACCACCACTTGAGCAAAGTAGAATTTGTTCATTCCAACTGATGTTGAGCAAATTTGAACATGATGGCGCTTTAAATCCGAAATTTTCCCCAGGTAGTTTTACTTTCCAGATGGAATCAATTAAAGCTTATGGGGGGGCAACTTTACCACAATTTATCCTCGTCAGTTCAGCAGGTGTCACTCGTCCCGGCCGCCCTGGCATTAATTTAGATGAAGAACCGCCAGCAGTGAAATTAAATGACCAATTGGGAGGAATTCTAACTTGGAAGTTGAAGGGAGAAGATAGTTTAAGAGAAAGCGGAATTCCTTATACAATTATTAGACCTTGTGCTTTAACTGAAGACGCAGGTGGTAAGGAATTAATATTTGAGCAAGGTGACAATATTAGAGGCAAAATCAGCCGTGAGGATGTGGCAGAACTTTGCGTACAAGCGCTAAAACTAGAAAAAGCTTCTAACGTCACATTTGAGATTAAACAGGGAGAAAATACTGTCAACTCTATCGATTGGCAGAGTTTATTTTCTAACTTACAATTAGACGAAAGATAAATATCTACAGATTTTTAATCTGTAAATTATCTCACCCAAGTCTGGTTAGATAGACTGTTATAACAAATCAGATATTGGTATGAAAAAAATCAAGGTGTTAGTAATCGCCGGGATTTTAGTAACAATAATCTGGGGCAGTTTTTTTTCTAAAACTGCCTCATCGCAGCAAGTAGAGTCCCGCATCTACAATCTGGAAGCGGATCTGAATCGTGTTGAGTCGCGGTTAAATCAGCTAGAGTCCCAGCTAGGTAAAACTCGGCAGTCTCCATCCTCAAGAACAACACTTACCCCACGACAATCAACTCGTTCTAGAGGTAACTTATCACAGCAAGATCCGATGTTTGATCGGCTTGCTACTTTGGTGGTTGAATTGAAGCAACAAGTCAACAAATTAGAGCAGCGAGTTGCTAAATTAGAATCACGCTAAATATTTATAGGACTTACGCAAAAACCCTCTAAACTCTCATTCCTCCGTGACCTTTGCGCCCTCTGTGGTTCGTTTTCCGTTACCCGTGCGTAAGTCCTATAAAACTTAGGCTGACTTCAAGTTATCAAAGAATTTTATTCAGTTATTCATCAAGTCAAATTTGAGACTATGACTGTGCTATTAAATATCAATACGCTGGAAATATATCAAGAAGAACTAAATAACAAAATTCCCGACTTCTCTAAAAAGTTGGGAATCTGAGCTTTTCGATTCATCTTTTGCAAACCCAATCATTCATCATTTGGATCGTCAATCATTTCCGGTACTAAAGCTGGGTTACTTTTACGTTCTTCTGGTGATTGCTCTCGAATAACATCGTCTATTCTCGCAGGGTGTTTGATTTTGTCCAATACCTCTGGACTTAATTGTGATGCATCACCTTCTGGATTAGACTTTTCAGCCTGACTAGGAACTGTTTCCTTATTCATAATTATTTCCCTAAACTCTAAACTTATACGCCAAGCTTAAGTTCTTCTATAGTCGGGTACACACTATCTTGGGACTTAATTTCACATAACTGTGGGAAGAAAGGCTTCAGCCGCCAGAATTCAGTTGGGTATTTTGAACGAAAGAGCGGATAGCACAGCGTAAAGCCTTCTCTCTTTGGGAGAAGAAAAGGCTTAGAGTGAGTCCGCTTACTCTGTAAGAGTTGCAAGCTACAAGGAGCGTTTCATAAGAGAGCGTCTTGATTCTGACCGGAGGCGGAGCGTCTCCGGCTCCGTTCCTGAATTCTTCTTCAAGAATTGTGGTTTTTGGCTAACCCATAAAGCAATGTCATGAAAGCTTGATATTGTTACCGTTGCTCAATATGTAAACC
>NZ_JADEXF010000543.1 GCF_015207245.1 Nostoc cf. edaphicum LEGE 07299 | reverse complement strand
ACAATGATACTTAATTTTTGTAAACCTCTGCAAACTTTGAAGATATTATTTCGTCATTACTTTTAGTTTCTTGTTATACATATAACTACCACCTGCTCCATTGCTGTTGATGTATTGCTTCTCACATAGCAATTGCCCCCTCTAGAGAGTCTACAAATGCTTAAACCCCTTTTGCTGTCAGGATGGTTCCGCACACAACCATTTCTCAATTACGTTGTCGTTGTGATACTAATTGCACCTTTATTAGGAGCATCGGCTCACACGATCCCAGTAAGATCCGAAGTACATAAACTAACTTCGATGGCTGGAGAATCTGACTCTGTATCAAAGGAAATAGCTGTAGTTGGGGAACCTGAGATAGCTGAAACATTAAAAACAGATCAAATCGAATCGATAACAGAAGAATTTGACTCTGTGCCAACACAAAGTACTGCTGTTCAGGAACCGCAAGTATTACCAGCGAATACAATTGAGTCTTCAACTGAAGTAGATAATTATCTCTCAAGCAGCAATTTAGATTTAAGCGATGTAACTGTTCCCGATTCTTTGGCAGCAGTTGAACTCGCACCATCAACGGATGTTCCTGTTAGCCAACTTAATTTAATACGCAAACTTAAAGCTGCTAATGTCAAGTCTTTGAGAAGACAAGAAAATTATCTCTCTAGAGAAAAGTCCTTTACCGAATCATTAACAGCAACTCAAGTAGCACCAGCTATTAGAAAATCTCAATCAACCACAACGACCGAAATACCTGTTGTGGAAACAGCTAATGAGTCCCAAGCAGAACAAATAGATCCCATCGGTAGTCCTCATCCGATTCCTTGGAAATGGATTACAGCAACTCAAGAAGCTATTGCTGCTAATGGTGGTTCTGGAGTGCGTCACTATCGTAGCGTACCGGTGATTTCTCCAGATGGTAAATATGCTGTTTATAGTCGAGTGCAACTGGAAGTAAAACCCCAAATGTACAACAGCCGTGTCACCAGCATGATGTTTGTCCAAGATATGCACACTAAGAAATTGTGGGTGATGGCTTCAACTACTCCAGTTAGCGATCCTTTATTAAAGGTAAAGGCTGTAAAGGGGGAGTCTTCAGAAGAAGAAAATGATCCCAGTGGAAAGATTGGGGTATTAGTTCCAGTTAGTTGGTCAGAAAAAGGCGATCGCTTCTTAGCACGCAAGTTTGAAGGTATCTTTAACACAGGTGATTCTACAGATAGTGCAGTGATTTGGGATCGGCAAAAAAATCACGCTAACACAGTCACTCCTGTTAGTGAGGAAGAACATGAAAAAATTGCCGTATTGTTAGGTTGGAGTAAAAGCCAACCAGAACATGTGTTATTCCGTGCAGGGGAATTGGGCGAGGAAAACTGGCCATTAATGCAAGTTGCTAATGATGGCAAGACTATAACTACAACAGACAACGATCGGCCGATTACTTTTGGTAAAAAGGTGACAGAAATTTGGGCAGGCCCACAAGTTGCCTACCGATAGTTTATTGGCTAGTTACAAGCCTCATCCCCTTGTGAATGGGGCAGTTAACAGAAAAAATCTTGCAATCTCCCATTAATGGGCGAGTCCCATTCTTCGTCAGTAAGGGACAGTGAGAAACTAGATTACTCCTAAGTCTTTCCAAGCCGCTTTGTAGCATCTAGCATCACTTTAGCAACCACAAGCAAAACTCCAGTCGGCACTGCTAGAGTACAAAATACTTTAATAGCATCTCCTAAGTTAGATTGAGCAGGTGCAGTAGTTCCAATAAAAGTGCTTTGAGGTTTGGTGCGATCATACCAAACCTTTACTATTTGTCCCTTGTCAAATTGAAGATCTCTGGGACACTTTCTCTGCCTTGAATCTTGACAAGGACGGCGTTTTATAACGCAAGGCCCACTTTGTTCTTCATACTGCTGACCTTGAACCGTAAATCGAATTACCGGACAGCTCAGTTTTTTACCCTCTGGCTCAGACTTCGTAAAGGTGAAGGTTTCTCGACGAACTACAGTTGCAAAGGTGGATTCCCATTGAATACGTGGCTGGGTTAGAACTGACCAGGTTGACAACCTAGTGATTGTAACAACCATCACCCCCCAAATAATAGCCAGCCCGATAAAAATCGAAGCAGATACAAGCAAAATTAGCCGAAAAAAGATTATTTGAAGCTGTGCCATACAAGCCTAAACATAGTCTCAATATTACTTGTATGCAAGTATACCCAAATAAAACACTGTGTTATCTCAACTCATCTGACGTAGAATCGTTTTTTTGTAAATACTCTTATAGTTATTAAAACTTAATGCTAAAACTATAAAGACTTATTTATCACCTCTTTCCCATTCAGGTATGGCACCCTTCACTCGGCGGATGGGCAAATTAGCAATTAAAGCTGTGGTTCGTTGGTTGCTTTCTAAGGAGAACTCCAAGCCCTCTGTCTCAATTTCTACATAGCGACAGACTACATCTAGGATTTCTTTCCGCATTTTTTCCAACGTTTGAGGATCTAAGTCAGCGCGATCATGAGCAATCACCAATTGCAGGCGACGTTTGACTTGAGTTCGACTGCTATCAGGGCCGCGAAAAAAAAGTTTTTCTAGAAGTTCAATCATTACGAATAGGTCTGGGGCGGAGACTGGAAAGGTAAGTTAAACAATCTTTGTCCTGAACAACCTTCGTATACGGGCGAAGATGCTGTCTTGGGACGAGTCGATCTCCAGAAATTCGACACTTTCCCCTTCTAATCTACGAGCAATGTTCTCAAAGGCTGTCGCAGCTAAAGATGGATTTTCCGCTAACACTAAGGGTTCGCCGCGATTGGTAGATACAATAACACGCTCGTCGTCAGGGATTACCCCGATCAGGGGAATGGCGAGAAGTTCCTGAACATCTTGCACTGACATCATATCATTTGCCTGCACCATTGAGGGTCTGATGCGGTTAATTATTAAATGAACACGCTTGATACCTTGTGCCTCAAGTAACCCCACTACCCGATCGGCATCGCGAACTGAGGAAATTTCTGGTGTGCTGACAACTAGCGCTTCTTTGGCCGGCCCGATCGCATTTTTAAACCCATTTTCAATCCCGGCAGGACTATCAATAATCACATACTGATATTTTTGTGCTAGTGCATTCACCAATAACTTCATCTGTTCGGGTGTGACTGCATCTTTGGAGCGATTTTGGGCTGCTGGCAAAAGTACGAGATTGGGTTGGCGCTTATCTTTCACCAAGGCTTGTTCTAAACGGCACTCTCTGGCTAAGACTTCTACCGCAGTATAAACAATGCGGTTTTCCAGCCCTAAGAGCAAATCCAAATTTCTCAGACCAAAATCCGCATCAACCAAAGCAACTTGACGCCCCATTTTGGCCAAAGCCATACCCAAATTTGCTGAAACTGTGGTTTTACCCACTCCTCCTTTACCGGAGGTAATCACAATAATGCGAGTCATGATAGAAATGCGGTCAATGAGGGTTCAGGAAATATAAAACAGTAAATTGCAGTATAAAGTATGAAGTATCGTATCAAGTATGAAGAAATATCTGTTCTCCCTGATGAGGGCGAGGCATGAATATTTGTCTTATTTCATCCTTACCTATATACTTCATTCTTTAAGTAAATATTTATGGCTCTTGATTGCTCTTGGTAAATTGGTTTCTGGAAAAATCAGTAGCCCTAGCGATACGAATTCCTTGGGGCGTAATATGTGCCACCTCTGGAGAAAACTGCATTGGCGGTTTTTCTGGTGCTCTCGCTACAGCATCTGCGATCCGCAGTTGGGTTGGTTCCATTTGCAAGGCCATAATCAGACACTCACTATTGCCTCCAGCCCCAGCATGAGCGATTCCACGCAGACGACCCCAGATAATAATATCCCCATCTGCAATTACAATACCACCTGGATTTAAATCTCCCAAGAGAATTACTGTCCCAGGATGACGAATTTCTACTCCAGAGCGGACTGTCATTTCTAAATAGAGGGCATCTTCTTGGGGGATCGCTGTAGC
>NZ_JADEXF010000542.1 GCF_015207245.1 Nostoc cf. edaphicum LEGE 07299 | reverse complement strand
GTACTTGTATCGCTTGATCTGCCTCTGTTTCATGATTAAGCTTTCCCATCGTGACCCAGTTCCACAAGTCCTTATACCAAGGATCATTCTCTGCATCATATTCATTCAGCAAGTCAGAATATTCATTCACCGCTTCATTAAGCGACCTTGGTAAGGGGCCTTTAAGATACCACCACCATCGCTCTGGTAGGGGATTTACACTCTTTCTCCATTCCGCTAACTGGCCAAGCTGCGTGATATCCTTAGCAGCTTTATCTTTTAATCGCTTATCTAACTGAATTAGTAAATTAATATCTATTGGTTGTTGTGAGATAGAGGATTTGTCGCTCAGGGCAACATGAATAATATCACGAGCTACAAGAACGCCTATCAACTTCTCTGTCCAATTATCCCCAGGCTGTTCAACTTCATCTAAATCATTTAAAGCTTTCTCATAAGAACTAATGCAATTTTTTTGTTCTTTGGCTTCCTCAGCTATACCGTCCGTCATCTCTTTAAATCCCTTTAATTTTTGTTAATACAAATTTGCTATATTGCCATAATAGAATGATATTTTGATATTAATGCCTTATAATAAAAACAACGAAATAAACAATATTTACTATTTATTGATTTTTTCTTATGTAAATTTCTGAACGGCTTGCGTAACTAAAGCCGCCAGCAAAAAACAACAATGTTTATATGGCACTTTTATCGCTTGTATTGTTTTTATTTTCCAAACGTAAATAAAAAATCACACCACAAAATATTATTCCTGCGATGATATCTATAAAAGACATTAACTTCATTAAAAATAGATTTACCTAGTACAGCACGGCGTAAATAAACATACCATCTCAAACAGGTACAAGCCTTGATATATGATCCTTTTGATTTTTGACTTCTGCCTTGCGGTACTAGTTATCTTTGCAGCAGTTAACTATTTTTTAATGATTCCGCACTATATTTTATTCTCTTTTGTTTGTTCTGTTTCACCTTTGATTTCTGCGAATTTCTGAAGTGCCTTGGGAACAAAAGCTGCCACCAAGAAAATGAATGTCATGTTTACATCACTACTTGAGGAGTTGCTGTTTGTGTTACTTGGCTTGTGAGCATTAATCAGAGATAAAGAACCAAAAATTATTGCTGTAATAAGGGCAAAAAAAGACATCAACCTAATTGATGATTCATTTCCCTGATTGTCTGTAAAGAAATTAACTCTTCCTGACTTATCTTTTTCTTTTTGTAAAGTATCAATTTCTACTCCTAATCTATCAATTGTTACTCCTAAGTCTTTTAATGTATAGTTTTCATTTAGTGTTTTTTGTTCCGTAACCATATACTTATATCCTTAGAGTTTGAAAAGTTTAGTTGTAGAAAGATAATGCACTTTGCAATACCTCTAAAGCAATGGAAGTTTGCCAACTTAAGCACAGTAAAATTAAGAATTATTACAATCCATCTGATATCCATATACTCTGACTATCAAAAATTTACTGTTGAATAACATTCCTAAAATTGAACTTGGGGTGTAATTTGAGCGCATCCACTTTTGGAAGAAATATAATAAGCACCCCTGTATGGGTTGTATAAAAAAACTATCTGCCAAAACCGGATGCTCATTGGAAGTTGTGATTTTCCCTCTCGGCTGACTCCCTTTTTTGCCTAAAGTGTTGCGTAAATCAAATCTAACTGTTTTTTTATGCTTCCAAAACAACGCATACGTGGTGTTATCCTTACGCCTAAAGGATTACATAAGCTTGAGTTTGCAAAACAACAAACAGAATTTAATGGCAACGGCAACAAGCGATTTACACTCATCAATCTGAGTGTTCAGACAGGTTTAGACTCTCATACCCTGTGTAAGATTTTTAACTGTAACAACAAAGTTGATCGATACTCTCTCACTCGATGTTTTCAGGCATTCAAAATATTATTAGAACCGGATGATTATGAGATCGCCACGATTCCCCTGCTCATAACTAGCTCAGAGTTACAACAGGGAGAAACCTGCAAGGATAAGACTTTAGGAAGACAGGAGGACAAAAAACTTGGATTACAGTTGAACCTAGATGTAAATGAGGTCAACTTGCCCATGACTCAACCTGAAGAAATTCGCTCAAGAGGAATAACACTGCTGGAACAATTATCGGGAGAATCTTTACTAAAAGCAGTTAAATTTTTAGAATCCCTTTCTCAAGAGCCTTTACCGCTAAGTCAAAACAAGTTTGAACATAGCAACGGTGTTGCAAAGAATATTACCCTCAATTAAATTAAAAAAGTTTTCAACACCTATAAAAAAATAACCTCTCGAAGCGATGCCTACGGCGGGCTGCGCCAACGCCTCCAAAACGGTAGCCATGCCCCATTCCCAATGCCCATAATTTAAAATCCTGCCAAACGATGTGAAGGGTTCAAACTCAGGGATGATGAGTAATTAGCAATTAAATTGACAAAATCACACTATAAAGAGTGATATTAAGCGATAAATAGCGCTTGTAAAGGACTAAGGGGCATGATTAAATCTTGGATGGTGATTGGGGGCGTGGCTTTCTTGGTTGCTTTAGCCGCGAACGTGATTACGCCTAGCGATCGCCAATGGTTCAAGCGTTTACAACGACCAAGATGGCTAACTTTTGAGGGCGCAATTCCCGTTATTTGGACTGTAATATTTATTTGCGGTGCTTGGTCAGCTTATATTGTCTGGGAAAAAGACCCAGGAAGCACCTCAACTTGGTTAATCATGGGTTTATATCTGCTATTAGAAATTGTTACCATTGCCTATACTCCTGTAATGTTTAAGCTTCGCAGTCTGAAAGTGGGCACAATTCTCGGTGGTACAGGTTTTATAATTTGTGCTTTATTGATACTTGCAGTCTTAGGTTTTTCTGGTTGGGCAGCACTATTACTAGTTCCTTATTTGCTCTGGAGTCCCATTGGTACTTATACCACTTGGCAGATGATCGCTCTCAATCCTCAAGATGCCTAAGATTCGCACCAGGGAATGATTAAACATCTAGCCTAAATTGTCAAACTTGCAGTGTATGACTTGACAAAATACACAAGCAGGAGTGCATTATGATTCCATCTTGGATAATAATTGGGGCTGTAACTTTTTTTGTTGCCCTTGGTAGTTTCTTCATCACACCACGTGATGTTAAATGGTTTGCAAACTTAAGTCGTCCTCGTTGGCTAGTTTTTGAGCCGTTGATTCCAATTATCTGGACTGTGATTTTTATTTGCGGTGCAGCTTCAGCTTATATTGTCTGGGAGAAAAATCCCGGAAGCCTAATTACTTGGCTATTAATGGCTTTGTACCTTTTGGTGGAAATTATCACCGTTGCCTATATACCTACAATGTTGAGGTTTCGCAGCCTCAAAGTTGGGGAAGTTCTTGGGCTAATCGGTTTGATTTCAGGCGTTGTTTTGGCAATCTGCGTTTTGCCGATTTCTGTAGTAGCGGCGCTGTTACTCCTTCCTTATCTAGTTTGGACTCCCATTGGTACTTACACTACCGACGAGTTAAAAGAACTGAATCCTCAAGATGCATAACGTATCTATGGAAGACGCCCATAACGTGCTGTGAGAGGCTTGGCTGGATTGGATTGATTATTTAGCCAAGCCCACATTTGATCGCCAACAGAAAAATGCCACCACTCTCTAGGATTGCGTTGAAAGTCGGCTTTTAACATTACATCTCGCAATAGTTGACGATGAGCATGATACTTTTGCGTTTCTGAGCGATCGCTATTGGCATAATAATCGGGATGCGATCGCTCTGACATTTCATCAATCGGCGAACCCATATTTACTATTTGCCCTGCATCATCTACTAGCGTTACATCTACCGCCCCACCAGTACTGTGAGGAGGGGGAGTTTTTTCATCTAAACTTGGTGCAGCCCAAATTGCATAAACTGCTTCCCAAATCTCTTGGCGTTGGTTTGGGGATAACTCCACTTCAGTCAGTCCCCTATCCCGCACTGCTTGGTTAAAGCTGTAATCTACCATAAACTGCTGAACTGCGACCGGG
>NZ_JADEXF010000541.1 GCF_015207245.1 Nostoc cf. edaphicum LEGE 07299 | reverse complement strand
GGTCATTTACTAATAACCCTGCTACTTCAATGATAGGAGTTTGATCTTCAAATTTGGCAAGTTTAACTCTACGTTTGACAAGCATATTGATAGTAGCAGTGTTGCGGCTAAACTTAAACTCGCCCATATCAACATACTCAGCATTATCTATATATTCTGTTGTCAACCAAGGTTGTAACAGTTCTCCATTTTCGTTTCTAATACCTCTAATACGCTTAACACCTGCTCTTTGATAATCTTCTTGCAGGTGCTTGATATTGACGATAATATTATTGCGGTATTGTGCAATAAGTTGGATTAGCTCTACCAGAGAAATTTGATTCTTTGTCATATTGCCACCTTCCAGATAAAGGTCAAGAATCTTTTAAAGCCACGGTTATTGAAGTCTATTAATATTCCAAAATAAACTGTTCTTACCGTGCGAAATTTAATGGTAAGTTCGTGGACGATTGAGGGTTTAAGTTTAAACGCAGAGGGGCGCAGAGTATAGCGCAGAGGAGCGCAAAGTTTGTTTGAGTCTATTCGCTAGGAATTTAGGCAACGCGAAGAACAGCGTTGCCTAAGCTTATAGTACAATTGTATCATAGGAAGGGCAAGTTGTGTAGGCGTAGCCCCTCGTAGATATCGCTGTGCAATGAGGTGTTATGGTGTTGCTGAATAACGTCAGAATATATGCTTTATAAGCTTTGCACCCTTGAGTGACTTTGTTTTGAGTCTAGATTTAGGCTCCGGGTTTGAAATAATCGAAGAGGCGATCGCCTGAATCTGCGCGAATCACATTCGCCTTGGCTCTAAGTTGAGTATTTGCTCTTTATTAGGTGTTTAGAGGCTGTTAGACTAAGAGCCATAAGTAAAATCTCTTATACTTTGGCAAACTTATGGAGCCAGTATCACTTACAGCAGCTGCGATCGCAACTTTGGTAATTATCAAAGCTTTTGAAAAAACTGGTGAAATCATCGGTGAAAAGGCTTGGAACGAAGGCGAAAAGTTGTTAGTTCTGCTGAAACGTAAAGAACCTAGCACGGCGAAGCTTCTCGAACAGGCTAAAACACAATCTTTAAATTATGGTCAAGCTTATCTCATTGGGCAGCAAGTAGAGGAAGCGGCGAAGAAAGATCCTGAGATTGCTCAAGCTGTGGAAGCTGTAGCCAATCAAGCACAACCTCAATTAACGAACACTATTATTGAAAATTGGCAGGGGATAAATATTAAAGGTGGAACTAATACCATTTCTGGTAACACCTTAAACTTCTGACTAAAGTCGCCCGCAGGGGAATCGATACTTTCTACTGAAATACCGCAAAATTTGCCCCTGAGTGGGGTGGTGGAGTTTGTCGGGCGTGAAGAAGAATTGCAAAATCTTCACCAACTTTTGCAGGATAATAAACAAGTTGCGATCGCAGCTATTGCAGGGATGGGTGGAGTTGGTAAAACAGAGTTCGCCTTACAATATGCCATCAAATACCGCGAAACATACAACGGTGGGCTTTGTTGGTTGCTACCAAAAACTGGGGATGTAGGTATTCAAGTTGTGCAGTTTGCCAGAACGCATCTTGATTTAAAGCCACCAGAAGATTTTGATTTACTCGAAAAAGATGAAGAAGATTTGGAGGAAATTAGAGATGATAGCCTGCTGAATCTGCATTTACTCCAGCACAAAGGTGAGGGAATCTATCAACTGCATCCACTGCTACGGGAATTTTTTCAATATAAGCTTACAGGTTTTAGATAAGGGAGAGGAATTAAAGCGATCGCTTTGTCGGGTAATGGTAGCAGTTACTAAAGAGATTCATGACTCCCGTACTCTTAAGGAAATCAACGATATTTCCCCCACCATACCTCATCTGGCAGAAGTAACTAAGAATCTCATTCAATACGTCAGTGATGATAATTTAATTTGGCTTTTCTTCGGTAACGCTTGGTTTTATTATCATCATGGTTTGTATGGTCAAGCAGCACCTTGGTATGAGCAGTGTCTAGAGATAACTAAAAAACGCTTAGGAGAGGAACATCCATTGGTTGCTACAAGCCTCAACAACTTGGCATATCTTTACAAATCTCAAGGAAGATACAGCGAAGCCAAACCCTTGTATCAGCAAGCTTTAACAATATGCCGACGTTGCCTGGGAGAGGAACATACCGATGTTGCTACTATCCTCAATAATCTAGCGGTATTATACAAATTTCAAGGAAGATACAGCGAAGCTGAATCCCTGTACCAGCAAGTTTTGGTAATGTTGCAATCTCTGCTAGGAGAGGAACATATTGATGTTGCTACTAGCCTCAACAATTTGGCGGTACTCTACTATTGCCAAGAAAGATACAGCGAAGCTGAATCCTTGCACCAGAAAGCTTTGACACTATTGCAATCTCTGCTAGGAGAGGAACATATTGATGTTGCTACTAGCCTCAACAATTTGGCGGATCTCTACGAATCTCAAGAAAAGTACAGCGATGCTGAAGCCCTGTATCGCAAAGCTTTAGAAATGAGGCAACGGCTTCTGGGACAAGAACATCCCGATGTTGCTATTAGCCTCAACAATCTGGCAGTACTATACGAATCTCAAGAAAAGTACAGCGATGCCGAACCCCTGTATCTGCAAGCTTTAGATATTTTTGAGCAACGGTTAGGGACGAATCATCCCTATACTGTTAGTTGTCATAAAAATATTGCAAATATTCGCGATCGCCTCCCCCCAAATCCAGAATAAGCTAGTTTTGTGCAAAGCATACCGTAATAAAACTGAAAAGAGCGTTAGCGAAGCTCACCGAAGGTATCGCCTAGACTAAAATTCATATTGAACTAAGTAAAAATGCCATTCGACTTACTCAAAATGAGCTTTTACTTATTCAAAAGGAGCTTTTACTTTCTCAAACCCCAGTTTGCTTTCTCATTTTGGTGTTTTCCGCAAGCAAAAGCAGCTTTGACTTTCTCAAAATAAGCTTTTGTTTTCTCAAACCCCAGTTTGCTTACTCATTTTGGTGTTTTCCGCAAGTAAAATAAGCTTTTACTTTCTCAAACTCCAGTTTGCTTTCTCATTTGAGTAATTCACGCATTCATTTTGGTATATCATTGAGCCGAAAGCTGGCAATCCTACAAAAGAAGTGTAAATTGACAAGCGATGTCTCCGACGGGCTACGCCTACGCGTGGATCGCACTGCTAGAGGCGATGTCTACGACGGGCTACGCCTACGCTTTTCTTGAGAGAAAGTTGTAAAAAAGCTATATGACCAGGGTTTATCTAGATACCAGTATTTATAATCGTCCGTTTGACGACCAAACACAGCCAAAAATATTTCTAGAAACACAAGCTATCATCTTAATTTTACAAATGGTGGAGGCAAGATTAATAGAATTAGT
Organism: Nostoc cf. edaphicum LEGE 07299; assembly: GCF_015207245.1. Lineage (GTDB taxonomy): Bacteria > Cyanobacteriota > Cyanobacteriia > Cyanobacteriales > Nostocaceae > Nostoc > Nostoc edaphicum_B. The sequence continues at coordinate 657 of NZ_JADEXF010000541.1, read as the reverse complement.
TAGTTCTTCAGTTCTAGAATATGAAAATAGCCGTAACCCTTTTCTTATAAATCAGCAATCGATGCAGCGATATTTACAAATAGCTGTCTTGAGAGTATTAGTAGATGAAAATATTAGAGTGAGAGGAGAACAACTAGAACAACAAGGAATTAAACCTATCGATGCACTTCATGTAACTTGTGCAGAGGCTTCCCAAAGTAATTATTTTATTACTTGCGATCGGAGATTAATCAACCGATGCCAAGATTTATCACTTTTGGTAATCAACCCAACTAATTTTATTTTTGAGGTAGATAATGGAAATTAAAGTTATTAACGAACAAGAAAATTTACAAGAAGTTATGCAGGTTTTACTCACTCATCTAGAACCATCGAAGGTAATGAAGTTTTGGGCAGCTTGTAAACTAAGTGAAGGTGACTATTTGCAAGTTAAAGAAAAACTATTTGCTAAAGAAACGGTTGCCAGCTTATATGCCAAAATCAAAGAATTTCAAGATGATGATAGTAAGCAATCGCTAGAATGAAGCTTATATTCCTGAATTAAAGTTTCAACTATAGGAATCCGGTTTGATTCCTGAATTTACTTGTGTGGGCAGGGAACAGGGAATAGGGAATAGGGAACAGGAAAGAAGGCATAAATCCGTACTGAGTCTTGTT
>NZ_JADEXF010000540.1 GCF_015207245.1 Nostoc cf. edaphicum LEGE 07299 | reverse complement strand
ATATTTTGGTGAGAAAGGTTTTCGTGAGTTTCTACCGATATAACAGAAGCCGACATTAGGATACACTGGCATTTGAATACACCGGAGGTTCATCAGCGACTTAGTTTGTCGCTTCTGGTGACTTCCTTCCTAGTATCCTATTAGCTTTTGCCTGTATGAAACTTACTCCAATCTACGGTAAGTCTCCCTGAAGAAGGTTTTTAGCATCTAAAACGACTGCCACTGTTTTGAGGCTATAGCCTTAGAATATTTACAAGCTTTACTTACGAATTAGCTCTCTCTAGATAAAAGTACCATTTTTACTGTGTAAGCTGACATTCTACCTGTTTCATCCAGATTTGTGTAGCTTATTAACAAATCAACGGATTCATTAATATTAAGCCTGCTTTACTATTTAGTTTCTTAGCCCGACCTATTAGACAGCTAGAGTGTTCATTTCACTTTGTTCAATAGCTTTTAGCCCTTATCGCTCCCATGCTGACCCATCACCGCAAGCCCGTGTGCTTATCACTTATTTCCACTGACCTACCGATCTGGTCTGTTGTCGAAACTGCCGCGACATTGTATCAAAAAGATACCGATCGGTTTCATTTACTGATGACCGCACCGCCTTTAATTAGCTGCGAAGTAGAGAGTGTCATAAGTCCAGAAGACACACTTCCTCAAAGCAAGAGCAAAGCTTACGCCCCTAACAGTCCCAGAATATTGTGGCTGGAGATTTCACCTTACCGAGTCATCATGACTATGCAAGGTAACGCTCAAGTGAGTTACCGTCACTTTTGGGAACAGGGTGTTTATGGCATTAGTCGCTATTGGTTGCCAACTGAGTCATTGCAACCTAACGATCCGATTCGTTTACGAAATTTTACTCGTAGCCTAACTCTCAACGGACATCCTTTGCCAGAGAATTTGCGGCTGGAATATGAATTGTGGGCAGAAAAAGTCCAATTAGGATGCTACATACTGAATTTGGAAATTAAACATTAATAGGTGTGGGGAGTGAAGAAGAGAACAGGGTAAAGGTTACAGGTTACAGGGTATAGATTATCTCCTGTCACCTGTCACCTGTCACCTAATCTCAATTCCCAATCCCTCTTAACCAAAATAACTGGGTTGGTTTCCTGGTTTCCATTTAATATTGCAACCAACACTCGGCTTTTGCTCACTTGTAACAGGTTTACCCGCTAGCACTGCTTCAATGGCTGCGCGTAAATCTGCACCTGTTACAGGTTTACCGTTACTGGGGCGGCTATCATCTAATTGTCCCCGGTACACAAGTTGGCGTTGGTCATCAAATACAAAAAAATCTGGTGTGCAAGCTGCTGTGTAAGCCTTCGCCGTTTCTTGGCTCTCGTCGTAGCATAAAGTAAAATTAAACCCTTGTTCTGTTGCAAATGCTTGTAACGACTCTGGCGCATCATCTGGGTAATTTTTTGCATCGTTAGCACTAATAGCAACGATCGCTAAATCACTTGTAAAATAATCTTTTCCTAACCGCACTAATTCTTGTTGGACGTGTTTTACAAATGGGCAATGCCGACAAATAAACATTACCAACAGTGCTTTTTTGTCTGCAAAGGTAGAAAGTGAAGTTGCCTTTCCAGATACTACTTCTGGTAGATTAAAATCTGGCGCTTTAGTGCCTAGCGGCAACATAGTTGAAGCAGTTAAAGCCATAGTTCACCCAATATTTTTACGCTGATAACTAAGGCTTTTGTTATCAGTATATTTTCACTCTAGCACTAAGTTTTCCATAAAATAAGAGACGGTAAACTTACCGTCTCTTACATTTTTTGAGAGTTATGTTAAATAAATTAGTTTTTACAGACTTGCCAAAACACCAACAATACCGTGTCCTGTGAATACTTCTAATGCTATCAGAGAGACAAAACCAATCATTGCTAAACGACCGTTGAGCATTTCTGCATAAGGAGTGAAACCAGTGCGATCGCCTTGTTCATCAATATATACTTTTGGCTCGATCGCAAAGTTGTTCAGTTTGCCTTGGTCATCAATTATAGCAGTGCTTGTACGCATGGGTTTTTCCCTGTTTTCTGTTTATGTAAATAACTGTAACAAATCTATTAATATTTGTAAAGTATCTTCATCTAATCGAGTAGAAGTCCAAGCCAGAGAAGAGATATGATGATGAATCGAGTTCAAAGCCATGTCTAAGTACTCTGTCTAAGCAATCCCAGTCACCAATCCATTCCCCAACAGCTAATGCATCGATTTCGAGTAGAGGTTATTGCCAAAACACCAAACCCGCAGCAGGTGATTTATGCCGCGATGCACCAGGACTATACTGATGGGTTTGTGTTTGATGAGCGCGACTCTTGGCCCTCGGAGTCACAAAGCGGCGAAGTTATTGTTAAGCGGCTTTTAGCTGGTGAGAGGGGACACTATGGGCCTTTAGAGCATCCCCAGATTGTTTTCAACTGTGGCTACTTTCCCCACAGTGTGATGCAGCAGGCGCGGACTCATCGCGTTTCTGTATCATTTGATGTACAATCTTTTAGGTACACAGGCAACCAATTTATTGATGTAGTAGAAGGTAAGAAAGAAATAGAAGATGTTTTTTACCTACGTCCCGTTGGTTATTACACTGATAGACAAGGCAAAAAGTATCACTATTCCCCAGAACAGCGAACAGCAGATTTGGAGTGGTGTTTAGAAGCAGCTAAACGATATAAAGCTGATTTTGAAGCGGGAATGTCTGAAGAACACGCTAGAGGCAAAGTGCCTTTTGATTATCGCCAGCATTTTGTAGTTAGTTTTAATTTAAGGTCTTTCTTGCATTTTTGTGACCTGAGAAATAAGAAAGATGCTCAACTGGAAATTCAAAAGTTGTGTGAAATGATGTGGCCTCATTTTGAAGATTGGGCACCTGCGATCGCACAATGGTATGAAAAGCAGCGTCTAGGTAAAGCCAGGTTAGCACCTTAGATGATGGCTGAAAGTTGACACAATTTACGGTAGGATAAGGCGAAGCGATTATCCTTGGATTTATTGGGTTTTATTTAGGGCGATCGCATCTATTTTTTTTGATGAACAAAGCTGTCGATATTAGCACTAAAAAATTAATCAGCCTTGCACCAAATAATTGGGCAAAATGGGTGACAGGAATTCCCGACATTGTTACAGGCGAAATCTTAAATACAGAATTCCAATGGATTAGCCGACAAAGCGATGTTGTAATTCAAGCTGAAAGTCCCCAATACGGGAAATTTCTCATCCTCAATGAGTTACAATTACGCCACATATCAGAAATGCCGCGTCGGATGCGTGCTTATGCGGCTCTTGCGGAAGAGAAATATAAACTACAAACCTACCCTGTACTGATTAACATTCTCAAAATCAGTAACAGCGAAATACCTACAAGCTTTGTATCAAATTTTATCGGGTTAAGAGCAATTCAAGATTACCGCGTAATCAATCTCTGGGAAGTTGACGTAAATATTGCTTTTGAGACACCGTTACCGTCGCTGCTTCCGTTTGTACCAATTCTCAAAGGCGGAGAAAACGAGTCTACAATTAGGGAAGCATTGCGAATGCTGCGTGCTGACGAGCAATTAAATCAACTTGAGACAGTTCTGGCATTTTTTGCAACCTTTGTATTAGAAAGTACTTTAGTTCAGGAAATCATGAGGTGGGATATGACAGTCTTAAGAGAGTCACCTTGGTATCAAGAAATTTTACGTGAGGGGCAAGCACGAGGAGAAGCAGAAGGAGAAGCACGAGGAGAAGCAAGAGGAGAAGTACGTGGAATAATCTCTAGCATCGAAACAAGTTTAGAGGCGAAATTTGGTAGTGATGGTTTGGAGTTGATGTCGCAAATTTCGCAAATTTCTGACTTAGAGCAATTGAAAGAGATTTTACGCAGGATTGTTGTAGCCAATACAATTCAAGATTTACGGAATGTTTTGTAGGATAAAGCGATCGCTCCAACTCCTGCCTTAGAGACTGTCATTAGTCATTTGTCCCTTGTCTTTTGTAAATACAAATGACTAATGACTACAAAGGACGACATT
>NZ_JADEXF010000539.1 GCF_015207245.1 Nostoc cf. edaphicum LEGE 07299 | reverse complement strand
TCTCTGTATAGCTTGCTATAATTCATACTAGCTAGACTAGTCAACATCTAACCTGAGAACAATGAAAATTTGTAGCTTTTTTTACTTACTACCTCAGCCATATAATTTTGTAGCAGGTCAAACAGAAGGCAGAGATTGTCAAAACCTCAATAGTAGGTGTAAAAAGGACAGATATGCTTAAGACCTGACGGGTCGAATGGCCCCAATAAAAGATGTAACCCTTGCCAGGTATGGATATAGGGGATAGGGTGTAGGTTCGTAAAAAATCAAGAAAAGTAAAAATAAGTGCGAACATAAATAAAGTTCTTTGCTACGCAACGCTGGCGCAAACGTCACTATACCCCACACCCTACACCCCACATCCCAAAGCTTTGTAGATAATGGGTTTGCATTATCTTAGTGCTATTCGCTATTAGGGTCAATTAAATCTCTACCATACTACTGACAGTAATTTGGCAACAAGTGCTGTCTTTTGCAAGACCTACCACCTTGCGAGTCAATCCTGTATCTACATCCTAGATAGAGATTAATTGTATAAAAAATCCAAACTAAACTGCATCTACATAAACCTCTACATACATGAAAACGACATTAAATTTGTCACGTTTTTATAAAGCATGTAACCCTAGCTACACGCTAAATATAAGTAACGTCCTAGATCGGCAGTATTACATAGATTTTGCTGATGTACGTGGTTGCAAAATTGTCGAAGAATTGCAACGAACTATCATTCGGATTTCTCCTGATGAGCCAACCTGTCAGTTATTTACGGGTCATATTGGCTGCGGTAAGTCAACGGAATTGCAGCGCCTCAAGACAGAACTAGAGTTGGCAGGATTTCATGTGGTTTATTTTGAGTCCAGTCAAGACTTAGACATGGCAGATATTGATATCAGCGATATTTTGCTGAGTGTAGCCCGTCAAGTCAGTGCCAGTTTAGAAGGGATTGGCATCAAACTCAAACCTGGTTATTTTACCAATTTGTTTAAAGAAGTAGGCGATTTTTTGCAAAGCCCCATAGAGCTTTCTGGACAAGCAGAGTTGTCCTTGGGTATTGCTAAAATTACTGCCAAAACCAAAGATAGCACCCAGATGCGGAATCAACTGAGGCAATATCTGGAACCGCGTACCAATAGTATTTTGCAGGCGATTAACGAAGAGATTTTAGAAAAGGCTGTTGAACAGCTAAAGCTAAGGGGTCAAAAAGGACTGGTAGTGATTGTAGATAATTTGGATCGAGTGGATATGCGTCCCTTAGCATCCGGGCGATCGCAACCAGAATATCTCTTCATTGACCGAGGCGAACAGTTACGCCGACTTAAATGCCACCTAGTTTACACAATTCCCCTAACGTTAATTTTTTCCAATGAGTATGAGACGCTGAAAAATCGTCTGGGGGGAGGGATTGCACCAAAAGTACTACCTATGGTATTGGTGCGGCAAAGAGATGGCAGTGACTACGAACCAGGAATGTCTCTAGTGCGCCAGTTAGTTCTAGCTAGAGCTTTTCCAGAAGTTCCTTTAGAGAGCAGACTGTTATTAATTACAGAATTATTTGATTGCTCCCAAACCTTGGATCGTCTATGTCGTGTTAGTGGTGGTCACATTCGTAACTTATTAGGTTTACTTTATAGCTGCCTGCAACGACAAGATCCGCCTTTTTCTAGGGATTGCTTGGAAGCAGTGATTAAGGATTATCGCGACGATCTGTTACTAGCTATTGATGAATCCCAGTGGGAATTATTATTTGAAGTAGTACAGCAGCAGAGAGTTAAAGGTGAGTCTGACTATCAGAGCTTACTAAGAAGTATGTATCTGTTTGAATATCGAGATCCTGTGGGACGCTGGTTTGGCATCAGTCCAGCATTAGCAGAAACAGAAAAAGTTTTGGCTTGGCAACAAAACAAGTAATAGTCAATTTTCATTTGTCATTAGTCATTTGTTAGTGAACTAATGACCAATGCCCCACATCCAATGCCTAATACTCCATATCCAATGCCCAGCCCCATATCCAATGACTAATGACAAACAGCTACGTGTCTACACCAAAGAAAATCAGCATACTTTACAAAGATTGATTAGAGCGATCGCGCTTTCCGAAGGTCAATTTGCTCTGATTTTGGTTCGATGCAACTATGGGCGATTACGCGAGCAAATGTTAGAGAATATTCGCTCTAACACCAAAGAAATGAATATCAGAGAAATCGTTCTTAATCCATCAACTACTTTTTTACACAGCACAATAATCTCAGAACTATCTTTAGATAATCCTGCTGTCCTTACAGACACTTTGCCATCTGCTGTGATGGTTTTCGGTATTGAGTCAACTACTGACTTGGAAAACTTACTTACAGGCATCAACCAAGCACGAGATATCTATGCTGCGACTTTTCCATTTCCAGTGGTGTTGTGGCTACAAGATGAAGTGGCATCATTGCTTTCAAAATTAGCACCTGATTTCAAAAGCTGGGCTGCAACCACTATTAAATTTGAAATGGCTAAAGCAGATTTAATTGCTTTGATCTCTCAAGAAGAAGAATCTTTATTTGAGAAAGTTTTAGAAGCAGGTGCTGAAACGTTTTTATCTAACGCCTTCCTAGATTTAGATCCTAAGTCGCAACACCGCCACGAAATAGAATCAGCCCGTAATGATTTACTACGCCTGTATGGCGTTAAATTAACACCAGGATTAGAAGCTAGTTTAGAATTTGTGTTGGGGCGAGATAAATACGCCAACGATCAAATTAATGGTGCTTTAGCCAATTATCAACGAAGCCTAGCATTATGGCAGCAGGAAGCGAGGAGAGTAGCAGAGTGGGAGAGTAATTCTTCTTTGCCTCTCTCATGTCCTCAACCTATGCCTCCCTCATCTTTACTCAAGCAAGCAATAGTACTATTCCACCTGGGGCTTTGTTATCACCGAATGGCGGACTTATACCAGAATACTAGTAGCTATTGCGAACATGCCCTGTCGTGGTTTAAACAATGCTTGGAGCTATTGGAGGAGGTACAAAGAGAAGACTTAGTTGCTAAATTCATTTTGCCTGCTTGTGAAATGTTGCAACGCTTACAAGCCTGGGACGAATTAAAAGAATTAGCTCAAAAGTCATTACACCTACATAAAACTTATGGAACTCCCGCACAAGTTGCTCAAAATTATGGTTTTTTGGCAAATGTGGCGGCTTCAGAATCGAATTGGGTACTGGCTCATGAATTAGCAAATACAGCGCTTTCTATCTCCGAAGAAGTAACACAAGTTTCTTTGCGAGACGCTTTGCGAAGACGACGACAAGAAAGTTGGTATCTTCTATTGCTAGCACGCACACAACGGCATTTGGGTGAGTGCGAGGAAGCTATCAATAACTTGGAATGGGCGAGGGTAGTTTGTGAGCTACAACATCAGCCATTACTGTACTTAGAGATTTTAGAGGAACTGCGATCGCTTTACTTTTTTGAATGTCATAACTATACAGAAGCCTTTAAGCTGAAGCAAGAAAAAATTAAAATAGAACATCAGTATGGCTTTCGTGCCTTTATCGGAGCAAGTCAATTACAGCCACAACGCCCCAGAATTAACCCAGTACTAGAACCTCACAAAATACCGTTTATTCCTGAAGAAATTGCTCAAGAAATATCTGCTTCTGGACGGCAACAAGATGTCAATCGCTTAATTGAAAGAATTGCCCGCGCTGACTACAAACTCACAGTTATTTATGGGCCATCTGGTGTAGGTAAAAGTTCAATTCTCAAAGCTGGTTTAGTCCCAGCACTCAAGGGAAAAGTTATCGGAGAACGCATTCCTATACCGATTGTTTTGTCTGTTTATACTGATTGGATAACAATCTTGAGCAGCAGTATCAACCAAGCATTAGCATACACAGGAATATCAGTTAAGATTGACTCTACACCCACAATAATACTAGAAAGAATTCGGTTAGCATCTGAGCGCAACTATACGATAGTTATCATATTAGACCAGTTTGAAGAATTTTTCTTTGTTAGTAATCCTCCTACACAAAGAATAGAATTCTATAAATT
>NZ_JADEXF010000538.1 GCF_015207245.1 Nostoc cf. edaphicum LEGE 07299 | reverse complement strand
TTGAATGAAGACGGAGGGCAGTTCGAGTTTACGGAAGACTGCCTTCTGCTTCCTGTCTTTCTTAATAAATACCTAATCTTAAATCCAATATCTAATTTTTTTGCTATGGTGATCCCAAAGGAATTGTTAAGTGCTTACGAGATGTAAATTAAGTGACTAACTGCTTACTGAGTATTAACTAGTACAAAAATCTGTCAATGATTTATCTGTAAAATACATCTTTATTGTTACTTAGTGGGTTGGGCAATACGCGTTTCAATATCTTCTAATGTTTGTAACAATAAACGATTTGCCTGCAATTTCCAACCCCATTTCTGAACTCTATAAGCTAATACAGTTCCAACTACAGATGCTAACAAGCCTATGGGTTGATTTAACGAAATTCCTAGTAACAAACCCAATCCAGCGATTCCCCAAAATGGTAAGGCTACTGCTTGTCTTTGTTCTTCTACAACTTGGGTAATTATATTAGATTTCATCTTAGCAAGTAATGCCTCTTTTACTTGCTGCTGCTCTGTTACCGATACTGTTAAACCTATTTTACGGCGTAGTTTTTCTATTTTGCGGGCATCAGTGCTGTATTCAGTTAGTTCATCTTCTGCCATTTTTAGGAGTCGTTCTAGCTGCGCCATAATTTATTACATCCGGTATTTCGATCGAGTTATTAAACTGAATAATTGTTAATTTTTATTGCTTATAGTTTTGGATTTTATCGCCAAATATCAAACTACGCGACAGAACCAAAAATCTCAAGTTGAATATGGGAAAAATAAATATAGTAGCAGTTATACACTAACAAGTTGAGTATAAACTTAAAAGGTAATATTTATGACTACAGTATCTAAAAGCACTTTGTCTCTATCTGACCAAGAGCGATCGCTCATCTTGTGGTTTGATGAAATTGGGATTGCTGATATCCCAGTAGTTGGTGGTAAAAATGCCTCACTAGGGGAAATGATTCAACAGCTAACACCCAAAGGCATTAACGTTCCCACAGGATTCGCCACTACTGCTTACGCTTATCGTCATTTCATTCAATCAGCGGGGTTAGAAGCAAAGCTACGCAAACTCTTTGCTGACTTGAATGTTGAAGATGTCAAAAATTTACGAGAACGCGGCAAAAAAGCGCGATCGCTATTAATCCACACACCATTTCCTGTAGAATTGCGCGAGGCGATCGCCACAGCATACCATAGTCTCTGTGAACGATACCATGCAGACACAGATGTGGCAGTCCGTTCCAGTGCCACTGCTGAAGACCTTCCCGATGCTAGTTTTGCTGGACAGCAGGAAACTTACCTCAATGTTGTCGGTGTCGAAGGAGTTTTAGCAGCTTGTCATAAATGCTTTGCGTCTCTATTTACCGATCGCGCTATTTCTTATCGTCACGCCAAGGGATTTGACCACTTTAGCATTGCTCTGGCTGTAGGTGTGCAAAAAATGGTGCGTTCTGACTTAGCAACCTCTGGGGTGATGTTCTCTATTGATACAGAAACAGGTTTTAAGGATGCAGCACTAATTACAGCCGCCTACGGTTTAGGTGAAAATGTTGTCCAGGGGTCTGTAAATCCTGATGAATATTATGTTTTTAAACCAACTTTAAAAGCTGGTTTCCGCCCAATTATCGACAAAAAATTGGGCAGCAAAGAACTGAAAATGATTTATGATGACGGCTCTAAATTTACGAAAAATGTTTCAGTTTCACCCAATGAAAGAGGTAAATTTGCTCTGAGTGATGAAGAGATTTTACAACTAGCAAGTTGGGCGTGTTTAATTGAAGACCATTATTCCCAAGTCCACGGCATATTCACTCCAATGGATATCGAGTGGGCAAAAGATGGGATTACGAACCAACTTTTTATTGTGCAAGCGCGCCCCGAAACCGTCCAGTCACAGAAGACTGGAAATGTGTTGCGGAGTTATCGTTTGTTATTAGGGAATCGGGAATGGGGAATCGGGAATGGGGAAAATTCCCACTCCTCACTGCCTGATTCCCAATCCTTAATCCCCCTGGTTACAGGAAGTGCGATTGGCGAAGCAATTAGTCAGGGAAAAGCACGCTTAATTCTAGATGTTCAAAAACTAGAACAGTTCCAAGTCGGGGAAGTCTTAGTGACAGAGAGAACCGATCCCGATTGGGAACCAATTATGAAACGCGCTAGTGCAATTATCACCAATTCTGGAGGCCGCACGTGTCATGCAGCAATTATTGCGCGAGAATTAGGTGTACCTGCGATCGTGGGGTGCGGTAATGCTACGGACATATTGAAACCTGGCCAAGAGGTAACAATTTCTTGCGCTGAAGGGGAAGAAGGAAAAGTTTATCCAGGCTTATTACCTTTTGAAGTTAAAGAAGTTCCTTTAGAAAACTTACCCCGCACCCGCACTAAAATTTTAATGAATGTGGGTAATCCCCAAGAAGCGTTGAGTTTATCGGCAATTCCTAACGATGGCGTAGGTTTAGCGCGGACAGAATTTATCATTGCTAACCAAATTCAAATTCATCCAATGGCCTTGATTCACTATGACTCGTTAAAAGATGAATTTGCCAAAGCTAAAATTGCTGAAATTACCTCACTGTACGAGGATAAACCCCAATATTTTGTAGATAAATTAGCTCAAGGCATTGGTAGAATTGCCGCAGCATTTTATCCGAAATCAGTTATAGTCAGAACCTCAGATTTCAAAAGTAATGAATATGCCAATTTATTAGGTGGACGACAGTTTGAACCCCATGAAGAAAACCCAATGTTAGGTTGGCGAGGGGCGGCGCGTTACTACGATGAAGGCTACAGAGAAGCTTTTGCCTTAGAATGTCATGCCCTCAAACGGGTACGGGAAGAAATGGGTTTGACAAATGTTATCCCAATGATTCCCTTTTGTCGCACCCCTGACGAGGGGCGTTTGGTTTTAGCAGAGATGGCACAAAATGGTTTAAAGCAAGGTGTTAACGGCTTGCAGGTTTATGTGATGTGCGAGTTGCCCAGTAATGTGATTCTGGCTGAGGAATTTGCTGAGGTATTTGATGGCTTCTCCATTGGTTCTAACGATCTAACTCAATTGACGCTAGGGATAGACAGGGATTCGGCGTTAGTAGCGCGATTGTTTGATGAACGCAGTCCAGCTGTCAAGCGAATGGTGAAAATGGTCATAGAAACAGCGAAAAAATGCGATCGCAAAATCGGCATTTGTGGACAAGCACCCAGCGACTATCCAGAATTTGCTCAGTTTTTGGTGGAACAGGGAATTGACTCGATTAGTCTAAATCCAGATTCAGTTTTAAAGACAATGCTGGAAGTGGCAAAAGTCGAAGGTACTAATTCGTAATTCGAGTAATTTATGCCAGTTAGAGACCGTTACCACGAAAACGTCAAAAATGCCCTAATTAAAGATGGCTGGACAATTACCGACGATCCATTTCATCTGAAGTGGGGAAAAAGGGATATGTATGTTGACCTGGGTGCAGAGAAATTGATTGCTGCTGAAAAGGAAGGACAGTGGATAGCCGTTGAGATTAAAACGTTTCGCAGTGTATCGGACATGACCGATCTCGAACACGCGCTAGGACAGTATCTTGCATACCGCTCTGTGATGACTAGAACCAATCCCGAACGCGTCCTCTATCTCGCTGTTCGTGACGAAGTATACGCCGATATCTTTGATGAACCAATTGCTAAACTTTTGATAGAGGATTACAGAGTTCATATCGTTGTATTTCAACTAGAGCAAGAGGTTATTTTTAGATGGATACCTTGGAGCAGTACAGGCAATTAATTCGGAATATTCTGATTGAGCATACAAAAATCCCTTTTAGCATTGGCAATATTCAATTTGAAACAGTTTTCGACGGCGAACAAGACCGTTACTTGTTGATGATTTTGGGAAGAGAACCAGCCTATGATTTATCTCCTACTGTGACTCGTCGCGTTCACGGCTGCTTGATTCACATTGATATTATTGATGGCAAAATTTGGATTCAACGTGATGGCACTGAAGAGGGGGTAGCAACGGAACTGGTTAGAGCTGGTGTGTCGAAGGATCGGAT
>NZ_JADEXF010000537.1 GCF_015207245.1 Nostoc cf. edaphicum LEGE 07299 | reverse complement strand
GTCCGAGAGAAAGCATTTGCAATTTGGCAAGCAGCACCTTGGGAGTAATCTACCCAAAGAATGCATTCTCCCTTTGCCTCTGAGTCTGACAGCTGGTTTGGTGATGACAACGGACGGCGATCGCCCTCCCATACAGAAGGAATTTGAGTTAATTTCTTCAACCGACGACTGGTAGAGCGATTAAAACTTGTCATAGAGATCAAAAGGAGCAATTTGGAAGTAAACTTTGGGGCTAGCTAGCCTCAGATTAAATTTTTATGGCTGCACCTGAAGGGTGGTTGCTTCTGTTGCTGCCGGAAGGCTTAAATTTTAAGAATACTGAATGTATAAACACATTGAGTCTCTCAATTCTAGAATAAAAATCTTTGGCTACTTTTGACGGAGTGTTTACAATTTGGCATCTAGCAACATCTAAGCCGCTAGAATGAATACAAAAACACTTAACGAGCAACCCAGAAGCATTAACAAGCCGATATAGGGTAAAGCTTATACTAATTAAGGAGTTGAAAAGCAGATGACACAAGCAATTGAAGCTCAACAACGCGGAATTCTGTTGAGCGAAGCCGCATTGCACCAGGTAAAATCCCTCCGGGACAAGCAAGGCACAGACTTGTGCTTACGGGTAGGAGTGCGTCAGGGTGGGTGTTCTGGGATGTCTTACATGATGGACTTTGAAGATAGCAGCAAAATAACCCCTCATGATGAAGTTTTTGATTATGATGGCTTCAAAATTGTCAGCGATCGCAAGAGTTTGTTATATCTCTACGGTTTAATGCTCGATTACAGCGATGCCATGATTGGCGGTGGTTTCCAGTTTACTAACCCCAATGCTAATCAAACTTGTGGTTGCGGCAAGTCATTTGGGGTGTAATATTGTCAGTTGTCATTTGTCATTTGTCTTTTGCAAATGACCAATGGCCAATGACTAATGTCTAATGACCAATGACTAATGACCAATGACTAATACAGTTGAATCCCTGTTTGATACAGGTTTAGAACGCTATAAAGCAGGAGAATCAGCAGAATCTTTAATCCCTGTATTTAAAGAAGTGTGCGATCGCGCTCCTAAAACTAGTGCAGCTTGGGTTTGTTTAGCGTGGTTGTATCTACTCGATAACAAACCCAATTTGGCTTACAAAGCTGGACAGAAGGCAGTCAAGTTAAATCCCCAAGATCCCCAGGCAAGAATCAATCTCGCCTTAGCAATGCTGGAAACAAAGCAAAAAGGTTTACGGGAACATATTGACATAGCACAGCAGTTGATTTTTGTCAACGAAGAATGGAGTGATGAAATAAAAAATAGTATTGAGGACGGTTTAAGTAGAAAACCAGATTGGCAGAGTTTAACAAAAGTCAAAAATTGGCTGTTTGAAAAGTAGAGGATGGGAACTGGGAACTGGGGGTTAGGGACAACCAGGAGAAGGGAGAATTTATTGAAGTAACTCTCTAGGGTGTCTCTTCCCAATGCCCAATGCCCAATGCCCAATGCCCCTACTTAAAATGCAGATTTGAGCAAAGCGATCGCTCGAACCCACAACATAATACTAATAGGCGCTCCAAGTAGAATACCAGCGATCGCCCAGCCTCTCTGATGGGCTTTGAATTGTTCAATACTGCGCCACTGCCTACTTTTCCAAGCCCATTCATTGCCTTTTGCACCGAGTGCGATCGCCATTACCCACCAAGCATTAGGTACAAAACAGAATAAACCATACCACACTTGATTCGGCCACATCCACAACCAAGGCATCAGAAACGCGCCCCAATTCCAACCAAGAATTTCCTCTGGAACTGTTTCATTCTGATTATTGATCCCGCATCCAGAATTGTTAATTATTTCTTTTAGCGGCAAAAGCTGATTCTTGTTTGCAGATTTGACAGTTAGTCCCGATTTGAGGGCATTCAGTGCAACGCTTGCACTAGTAAATCTTTGTTCGGGAGCGGGTTCTATCAACTTTTGTAGCCAACTGACAAAACTGGGACTGAGGTTAACTCGGTCTGTAAATTGTAGTCGCAAATCCTGCTGGGGTAAATCAGAGGGGGAAGTCCCAGTGAGCAAATGAATCAAAGTCGCTCCCAGTGCATATAAGTCTGAAGCCGCAACAGCTCGACCACCAAATTGTTCCATTGGGGCATAACCATAAGTACCGACAACGGTAAACGTAACGCCTTCTCTTGCCGCTTTATCTTGAACTGCGCCAAAATCAACTAAATAAATCCGATTATCGTCGCCCCAGATTAAATTGCTTGGTTTAATATCTCTATGCAACACTCCAGGATTCAACTCATGTAGATAGATGAGAATATTTAAAACCTCAACAGCAATTTTTTTCGCTCGCTTTTCACTAAACCTTTTGCCAACAGCAAGTTTTTCCTTAAGCGACTCACCAGGAATATATTCTTGTATTAAGCCAAACCAGAGAGTGCGATCGTTAATACAAAAATAATCTATATATTGAGGGATGCGAGGATGATTTAGCTGTTTAAGGATTTGTGCTTCCCTCTCAAAAAGTTTCAGGTCATCCCACTGCACAGTACCGCCAAAGGCCAAAAGTTTGACCACAACGATAGAATTTTCACCATCAGAGGCTTGTAAATCCAATGCTTGCCAAGTTTGACGAATTCCATTGTTGCCGAGTTGGCGCTGGATTTGATAACGATCTTGTAATATTTGTTCTGGTTGCAGCATCTTAACACCTGCTGGCAATTTACGTTGATCTGATTCCCTTATATTCAAGGATAGTCATTATCTACAAAAACTGTGGCAGCCTGATAATTTATTGAAAGCAGTTGAAGATTCCAAATCCAGTAATGGCAACCCGCGCCTTGAAAACGTCAATTCCATCATGAAGGCGCTGGGATATTATGTCACGCCACACAAAATCATGCCTCCATCGGCAGAGTGAATCACAACACTAATTATCGATGGTAACGCTATTGGGTGCAGAATGTGGGTTACAAATAATTTTTGCGATAGTAAGCTTGATATTGGGCAGACAGCAGAGGTTCCCACCAATGACGATGATTGAGATACCATTCAACAGTTAAACGTAAACCCTCAGCAATTGTTACTGAAGGCGTCCAACCAAGCTGAGTTTTAATTTTGTTTGCATTAATTGCATATCTCCTGTCGTGTCCCTGTCTATCCTTAACAAAAGTAATCAACTGCTTGGCTGGATATACTGGTAAATCAGGTGCTAATTCATCCATCATTTGACATAAAAGTTGGACGAGATTAATATTTTCCACCTCATTATTGCCACCAATATTGTACGTTTCTCCTGGTTGACCATTATTTATTACCACATCTAAAGCACGGCAATGATCGCCTACATAAAGCCAATCCCGTACATTTTTACCATCACCATAAACAGGTAATGGTTTCCCGATCAAAGTGTTGATACACATTAGGGGAATTAGTTTTTCGGGAAACTGATAAGGCCCGTAATTATTAGAGCAATTTGTGATAATCGTTGGAAGTTGATAAGTATGATAATAAGCACGGACTAAATGATCGCTACCCGCTTTGGAAGCGGAATAGGGGCTATTGGGCGCGTAGGGTGTGGTTTCACAAAAAGCTGCGTCATCTGTGCCCAGGCTACCGTAGACTTCATCAGTAGAAACGTGCAGGAAACGATAATCAGATGGCTGTGCTTTCGCCTCCCAATGTTGTCGAAAAGCTTCTAATAGGGTGAAAGTTCCCACCACATTAGTTTGCACAAAAGCAGCTGGGCCAAGAATCGAACGATCGACATGAGATTCAGCGGCAAAATGGGCGATGGTATCAATATTTTCCGTTGATAATAGGTTGTCTATGATGGTGCGATCGCAAATATCCCCCTGCACAAACCGAAAATTCTCTTTTCCCTCAACCAACGCCAAATTCAGACGATTTCCCGCGTATGTCAGAGCATCTAACACCACCACGCGATCGCCTGGATAAACCTGACACCAATGATGGACAAAATTCGCCCCAATAAACCCCGCACCCCCAGTAACTAATAACCGCCGATTCATTCAATTTCCTCTTTTCTCTTTGTGTTCTCAGTGTCTCTG
>NZ_JADEXF010000536.1 GCF_015207245.1 Nostoc cf. edaphicum LEGE 07299 | reverse complement strand
CGTATATATAAAGGGCAATTACATTCAAAAATTACGAATTACGAATTACGAATTACGAATTAGTTAAACGTTCCTTAGCACAGCGACAGATATGAAAGCAGATCAACTCCTGAAAAACTATGCCGCAGGTGTCAGAGACTTTACTGGCGTCAACTTGAGCGAGGTCAATTTAAGAGAAGCCGATCTCAGTGGCGTAATTTTAGATCGAGCAATTTTAGATGGAGCTAATCTGAGTCACGCTAATTTAACCGACGCCAGTCTGATTGAGGCAGACTTAAATGGGGCAGATTTGAGCAATGCCGATCTCAGTGGTAGCAACTTAAGCGGGGCAATTTTGGATGGAGCTATCTTGGATGGAGCAGCAATGGAAGGAGCTAATTTAAGTTACGCTGATTTGACGGTTGCTAAACTGATTGAAACTAACTTGAGTGAGGCGGATTTGCAGGAAGCAAGTTTGATAGCGGCGAATCTAGATGGAGCGGATTTAAGTGGTGCAGATTTAACTGTAGCTGACTTATCCCAGGCTAATCTCACTCAAGCAGATTTGAGCCAGACAAATTTGAGTGGAGCAAATTTGGATGGAGCCAATATAGAAGGAACTATTCTGGATGAGAATGTTTAATCTCGTTCTCATGCTTTGCATGGGAATGCTTTCATCTAGGCTGCGCTCTGCCGCCAGCAAGGGAGGCGGAGCCTCTAGGACGGCATTCCCAGTCGTAGACTGGGAACGAGACAATATGTAAAAGCTGGTTCTAGGATGGCTTTCACGTTAAGTTGACACCTATGAGCATTACCCCCTGGTCTATTTACCTGAAAATAGCTGTAAACTCGGAGAATCCCATCCCTTTTACCAACAAGTCTTTTAGAGTTGCAATGCGATTGTTTTGACTGACAATGCGATTGTTTCGACTAACAATGCGATTGTTTTGACTAACAATGCGATTGTTTCGACTGACAATGCGATTGAGATGAGAACTTGGAATATTGCACAACAGTCTATAACTTGTATGTACACACGATCTGCTTGCCAGAAAAAGTCAGGTGGATATATTTTCTATACACAAAGATACTACTGTGAATGTAAGTTTCTATTTGTTGACGAAGCCGATCGCGTGCAGATTCAGTTTGATGAAGAGTTTGCCCCCGATGAAGTCTTAGTTGATGCCTCTGGAAACTCATTTTTAAATAAACTCGGATTGAATCTAGCCACGATTTACAATTCCGATCGCGGTGATATGGCAGGCGATCGCTTTGTTGCCTGGACAAGCGCACATTACCATACCCAAATTTCTACTAACCGCATTTATCACTTACTCCTCACCCACTCTAAATTGGTTGCGTGGTTAGGGCCACTTCCCTTTACAGGTCGTTCTCTATTTACTCGGATTATCCGTGACCTAGTTGATCCACCTGAGATTCCTGTCTCAGCGAAAACAACAGCAACCTGAATGGTGGAGCGATCGCGATCGCATCTTGATTGTCGTGGGTAGTTACGATGAATCCGAATGGGTCACGTCTATTTTACAATCACGCTACCGTTTCGACGTAAACATCAACGATGACGGTATTGTTACCCTCCGCCGCGACAATGCTCCTACTCATCTTCATGGTATTTTGCGAAGCGAAATCCGAAATTTACAACATTTACCCACCCAGATTGTAGTTGCCCCTTTGATGGCTTTAGAGCGAGGTCACAACATTTTGAATGCTCAAGGCAAAGCTGCATTCGGTGCAGTGCTGTTCCTCAATAGACCTATGCCAATCCCTGATAACTGGCAATCTACTGTTCAGCAACTCAACGCTTGGGCACTGAAGCACGAAAAAGATTACACGCTGTACGAGGAAGCTCAATCAATATCAGGAAACCTAACCCTAACTCAGGTTGCAGATATCTTCTACCAGAATGCTGTTGCCGAAATGGTCAATCTGAACTATGCAGCATGGGCTTTTAAGCAATTAACACAAGACGAGCGATCGGTACTTTGCTGGACTCAGTTAGTAAGTATCTGGCAAATCATCGGGCGTTTGGTGCGTGGTGGTGTACCAGCAGTAGTCCATTTTGTAGATGTGAAATTCGCCCCAAATTCAGCCATTGACGAACAGGACAGCGAAGTTACTTCACTTTTGGTTGCCATCATCAAGGTGCTGGAACCCTATGTAGAAAGTGAGGATGTGCTGGCGCGAAAAACCTATTGTTTATCATCATTTATCAATTCGACATTGGCTGACTAAACCTCTGAAAGTACCTTATCCAGGCGTGAAAGCTCATATTGGTGATAACCATCGGTGGTTAGATGGCCAACGCCAACCCTTTTGCTTTATTCCACTGATGATGAAACGTTATGGAAAGGAAATGAAATGGCCTCAAGCCATCAGTAATCTTTTTTCTCTCAATGACTCTCAACTTCCTGACGCAAATAATTTCGTTTCTAACCCAAATCATAACTGGTCAGGTGTCAACACAATTCCTAGTGGTATCCAAGCTGCGATCGCCTACACTTCTAAATTAGGGGAACCACCCTGCTTTAGTGGTGTCAGTCCACAAGATTTGGCTAGTTTAGATCAAGCTATTGAAGCACGTCTCCCTGTTCAGAGAGTGGGTGAGGCTGAGAGGGTGACAGGTAACGTTTTTATTTTCTGGCCTTCAGAGAAACCCAAACAGAAAATTGTTCCTCTGCTTACTAATGAAGAAAACCAATCTAAGAAGCCTAAAAAAGCAAAGAACTCTGACGATCCAAATCATTCACACACCCCAATGCTGCGACCAAAACTAGCAGCACCAGCAGTATTTCGTGAAGCTGAAAATCCTCTTCGCACCATACTTGTTTTGTGGGAAACTCCACAATGTCGTGATGCACTGATTACTGAAATTTGCCAATTACTGTATTTATCACCTACAAACGTAGAAAATATTTATGAAGGATTATACGGTTCCCTGTGCATCAAGACTCAACACGTTGGCGACCTGACACAAAACCTGGAAATTAAAAGTTTCTCTGAAGTGAGGAAAACTTATCAACAGCAACGCCCTGATTTGTTAGCAGAACGCATTAACAACATTGCTGCATTTATACCCCAAACCAAAGAACTAAGCGGGGCCTTAATCGAAATCAGATCGAAACCTCCTGTATCCGAGGCTGATCCCAAGCTTGCATGGCGAATTGGAGCAATAAAAGCAGGCTATCTCACTCAACATATCCATCGAGTAACTTATACTACCAAAGCTGGTGAAGAAAAGCTGAAAAAATCCGGTTTGGAACCAGTGAAACGAGCAGTATCTGACTTGCTAAGACAATTCGGAATTTTGCCTGATACTCCTTTAATTAATTCTAAAAAAGATGGCATTGCTCCTGATGTTTGGTTAACGTGCTTTTATGTCCTACGCCGCACCCGCAAAACAAATTCAGAAAATATTCCTAAAACTGTTGTTTTGATGATTAGAGTTAATCCAATCACAGCAAAAGTAGAGTTAACAACCCCTGCTCTATTTCATAAACAAGGCTGGGTATCATATCCTGTCGGACTCGCACACCTTTCGGCTGAAGACTGGAATCCAAGCTCTTTTGATGAAAGCAATGAAGAAATTGATGATGCACAAAAGCGTTACGAGCAAACACAAGAACAACGGCTAATAAATAAATTTGTTGCTGACTGTTTGCAAGAGTGTTTAAATACTCCAATTACTGATAAGAAACCCCCGCGTGTGCTGTTCATGGTAGAAGCACAAAATGCCCGCAAAATGCTGAACTGGCTACAAAATCAAAATTTACTAACTAATGATCCACTGAAAGTACTAAAACACTACCTTTCACAAGAACAAATCAATCGTCTGTGGGTTGTGCGCTTACGAGTCGCAGATAATGGTGAAGTACCAGTTGCTATTGTTAAAGATTCTCCTGGGAGTCGAACCAGTGGAGTTTACCGATGGCAGGGTGTGTGTGATGATGGGGAGCGATCGCTTTACCTGAGCGTTAGAAAGCCTTTAAATACTGAAAAGCACATATTACGCACATGGCAGTCTCGTCTTGACAATGGCAGCAGGCAACCTGGAAAAGCC
>NZ_JADEXF010000535.1 GCF_015207245.1 Nostoc cf. edaphicum LEGE 07299 | reverse complement strand
ATGCATACAAATTGGGAATTTGGAGATGTTCTCCTAGTTCTTTGAGACGTTTGGCCTCTCGCTCAAACAACTCAGTCGCTTTTTTATGTGCCTGACTACCCTGACTGCCATAAAATTGACTTAGAACCAATTGCTTAACAACACATCTTTCATTGAGCTTGTCTATATCTTCTGCGATATATGTGCGTGCAAACCCTCCTCTCCCTAATGGTGAGATGATTCGATAACGATTTCTCAATAGCGATACCAACTCTGTGCCACAACTGAGGCAGAAATTTGCCTCGTCAGGATTTTGGGGATTCTCGCAATTAGGATTTAGGCAGCAGACCATATAATTATCGCTGTCATTTTATTAGTTTTTAGAATATACCTTAAATTCTCTACAGGTGTTACATTGTAAAGTCTCTACATAGACAATGAGGTAGGCGTAGCCCGTCGTACACATCGCTTCTTGCTCTCCTAAACAATCGACTTAACTCTACATTGTGAGAATTTTGTGTAAGTTGAATATTTTTGTAGAAATACCTACTTCATTCTAGTCAATAGAAACCAGGCTTGGCGATCGCTTCTTTTTGATCCCAAACACGAAATAACCTGACTTTTAGCAGCCAAGAACTTCATCTCTCTTGGTCAAAGATCGCACTTTTCACCAAAGCATTTCAATGGCTAAATTTCTCTAGGCGAATCAACCCTAATTCTCAAAAGCAATACTGCCCTTCAGGTAACACCTGTTTGTAACAGAAGCTTTTTTTATCCTACCAACGCCGTAATTACCACACATCTCCATTGCGGGGTTTACAAAACTCCCCGCAATTGTGACGATTACGCTAGAATTATTAAAGGTTCTTTACAGAATTTGCCGATCGTTCCCAATTCTGTTAAAACAGCCTAGCATTCAAATGTAAATCTTATAAACCCCCTCTAGAGTTCACCAAAAGCTTCTATGACGCTCCCAATTCGCAACGTCGCCATTATCGCCCACGTTGATCACGGCAAAACCACCCTGGTTGACGCACTCCTCAAACAATCCGGCATTTTCCGCGAAGGCGAAGACGTTCCGGATTGCGTTATGGACTCCAACGCCCTAGAACGGGAACGGGGTATTACTATCCTGTCCAAAAATACGGCGGTTCGCTACAAAGAAACACTAATCAATATTGTTGATACTCCTGGACACGCTGACTTTGGTGGCGAAGTTGAACGCGTACTCGGCATGGTTGACGGATGTCTGCTGATTGTCGATGCCAATGAAGGCCCCATGCCCCAAACACGCTTTGTACTCAAAAAAGCCTTAGAAAAAGGGCTGCGCCCCATCGTTATCATCAACAAAATCGACCGTGGTCAAACTGACCCCCACGTTGCTGTTGATAAAGTTTTGGATCTGTTCTTGGAATTAGGGGCAGATGAAGACCAGTGTGATTTTACCTATCTGTTTGCCTCTGGTATGGCAGGTTTCGCCAAGGAAAGCTTGGAAGCAGAATCGGTAGATATGCAACCCTTGTTTAACGCGATTCTGCAACACGTTCCACCACCAGTAGGCGACAGCAAGAAACCTCTGCAATTGCAAGTTACAACCCTAGATTATTCTGAATATCTGGGACGGATTGTCATTGGCAGAATTCACAACGGTACTATCCGCTCAGGACAACAAGCTGCTCTAGTTACAGAAAATGGTACTATTGTCAAGGGCAAAATTACCAAATTGATGGGCTTTGATGGACTGAAGCGCGTAGAGATGGAAGAAGCAACCGCAGGTTATATTGTGGCGGTGGCTGGTTTCGCTGATGCTTATATTGGGGAAACGATTACTGACCCCAATGAACCGCAAGCTTTACCACTAATTAAAGTGGATGAACCAACCTTGCAAATGGCCTTCTGGGTGAATGATTCGCCTTTTGCTGGTCAAGAAGGCAAGTTGGTGACATCAAGACAAATACGCGATCGCCTATTCCGCGAACTCGAAACCAACGTTGCTTTGCGTGTCGAAGAAACCGATTCTCCCGATAAATTCCTCGTTTCCGGTCGTGGAGAACTCCACCTGGGTATCTTAATTGAAACCATGCGCCGGGAAGGCTTCGAGTTTCAGGTATCTCAGCCACAGGTAATTTACCGCGAAATCAACGGTCAACCTTGCGAACCTTTTGAACTCTTGGTGTTAGACATTCCTGCTGATGCTGTAGGTAGCTGTATTGAACGCCTGGGACAACGCAAAGGCGAAATGCAAGATATGCAACCAGGTAGTGGCGATCGCACCCAGTTAGAGTTTGTCATTCCCGCCCGTGGATTGATTGGTTTCCGGGGTGAATTCATGCGGATGACTCGTGGCGAAGGCATCATGAACCACAGTTTCTTAGACTACCGTCAAATCAGCGGTGATATTGAAGCTCGTAACAAAGGCGTTTTAATCTCCTTTGAAGAGGGTGTTTCTACCTTCTACGCCATGAGAAATGCCGAAGATAGAGGAGCATTCTTTATTACTCCCGGCACAAAGGTTTACAGAGGCATGATTGTAGGAGAACACAATCGTTCCCAAGATTTGGAATTGAATATCTGTAAAACCAAGCAGTTAACCAACCACCGGGCTGCTGGTGGCGATGAACTAGTGCAACTGCAAGCACCGATAGACATGAGTCTAGAGCGTGCTTTGGAATACATTGGCCCCGATGAATTGGTGGAAGTTACACCCCAATCAATTCGTCTGCGGAAGATGTCGAAGAAGTTGGCGAAACGGTAAGTAAAGTTTACTAATTGATTTAGAAAGCCCGCATAAGCGGGCTTTTTATTTTGTGGTAATAGGAAAATGAATATCTTAATACCTGAGTGGGTAACATAACACTGAGTCATTCATGTGTTCACTGTCTGGTGCGTATATATGTCGTGGGATTCTACAGTCTTTAGTATCTGTGCTTCAGGTAATTCTTGGTTATGGGCTGCTTGGAGTACCATTGATGATGCTTATAATTTTCTAGAAAAGCCTGAAAAGCAGTTAGAGATTGATTGCTTGTTTTTTGCTGAAGCTCCTTCTAAAGAAAATGCAATAAAAACAGCTCGTAACCTATTGGGTACTCACATTAAACAAATAGGCAACGAATGGGCAGCAGAAGTCTATAAAGAGATTCACAAGGAACCTCACATTAATGCTAATCAACCTGAAGTAGTCACTAATGAGCTTCAGCTATATTTAGATCAACTTCATTCATTAACTGGATTAGGTGCTGTGAAATCTACCGTTCAAGAGTTGGTAAATATTGCAAAAGTAGCCCAGATGCAAGCTCAAGCAGGTATAAAAGCTCCTTCAATCACTAGACACCTCGTATTCACAGGAAATCCCGGAACAGGCAAAACCACAGTAGCTAGGATTTTAGGCGAGATATACAAAAATCTTGGTGTTTTATCAAAAGGCCATTTTCTTGAAGTAGACCGGACTAATTTAGTTGCAGAATACTTGGGACAAACAGCACCCAAAACAGCAAAAGTAGTTGAATCTGCTCTTGGTGGTGTACTTTTTATTGATGAGGCTTACTCCCTTGTTCCAGACGGACGCGGCGATATGTACGGACAAGAGGCAATCAATACTCTTTTAAAGATGATGGAAGACTACAGAGAGGATCTAGTAGTTATTGTTGCAGGATATAAAGGGGAGATGTCTCGATTTATTGAATCTAATCCTGGTCTAAAGTCCAGATTTGCAAGATCGATTCATTTTGAAGACTATTGTCCGTCCGAGTTAACCGAGATTTTTAAAGTCAAGTGTGAACAGCACGGCTATTTGTTCTCAGAGAAGACTCTGGAAGCAGTGCGCTTTTTAGTTAATCAATTTGAACATCAAATAGGAGAACTTGGAAATGGTAGATTTGTAAGAAATATCTTTGATCGTTGTATTGCCATTCAATGTAACCGTTTAGCAGCATTAGCCCAACCATCAAAAATAGACCTTAAAACCTTTCAACCTGCTGATGTTCCCACTTATGAGCAACTGGGGCAGTATCTTGTTTAAGAATGTCAGAGTATCTAGTACCGCCTAGAGAGTCACTTTTCTAAACAGAAAGCGATATCTACGAT
>NZ_JADEXF010000534.1 GCF_015207245.1 Nostoc cf. edaphicum LEGE 07299 | reverse complement strand
AGGCACAAAATATCGCAACTCTTGGAGTGTTAATTCAAAATCCTCCTGCACAAACACAAGACTTGCTGCAACAGGGTAAAGTGCTGTATAAGGCAGGACAATTTGCAGAAGCGATTAAAGTTTTGCAACAAGCAGTTAAAAGTTTTGGCAGTCAAGGTAATGCATTACAGCAAGCTGTGGCATTAAGTAATTTGGCGTTGGCATATCAAAAACTGGGTAATTTGCCACCAGCGCAACAGGCAATTACAGATAGCTTGAAGTTGCTCGAAAAATCCTCTTCTGCACAAAATCTTCAGGTTTTGGCTCCAATTCTAGATATTCAAGGTAGTATTCAACTAGACTTGGGACAAGCTGAACAGGCACTTAACACCTGGCAACGCGCGGAAGCCAGCTATAAGCAATTAGGCGATCAAAATGGCATTATCCGCGATCGCATCAATCAAGCGCAAGCATGGCAAGTTTTGGGATTTTACCGTCAGGGTTTAAGAATCTTGACTCAATTGCAGCATCAGTTACAATCAAAACCTGATTCAGTCAGTAAAGCAGTAGAATTACGGGCTTTTGGGAATGCTCTGCAATTAGCTGGAGATTTGGATCAATCCCGTCGGGTATTAAAGCAAAGTTTGTCAATTGCCCAAAAATTGGATTCTCCCCAAGATGTGAGCGCTGCTTTGTTGAGTTTAGGCAACACAGCACAAGGACAGCAAGATTTTAAAGGGGCAATAGAGTTCTATCAGCAAGCTGCTGCGATCGCTCCTAACCAAATTAGCAAAGTTCAGGCTCAAGTTAATCAGTTGAACTTACTAGTGAACACGGGACAAACAGCCGCCGTGCAGACACTATTGCCGCAAATCCAAACTCAACTGGCACAACTACCCACTTCTGTGAAAACTATTTATGCACAGATTAATCTAGCTCAAAGCTTGATGAAATTCGGAACCACACCCGAAACGATCGCTCAAATCTGCGCCAGGGCCCTGCAACAAGCTCAAGATTTAGCAGATAAACGAGCCGAGAGCTTTGCCCTGGGGACTCTAGGCAGTGTATACGAACAAACTAAACAATGGTCAATAGCCCAGAACCTCACCGAGCAGGCACTGTTCGTAGCCGAAACAATCAACGCCCCAGATATCGCTTATCTTTGGCATTGGCAGTTAGGACGCTTGTTAAAACAGCAGGGAGAGATAAAGAGCGCTATTGCTACTTATGATACTGCGATCGGTGAGTTGCAGACTCTCCGTAGTGACTTAGTGGTTATGAATAGAAATGTCCAGTTTTCCTTTAAAGAAAGTGTAGAACCTGTATATCGAGAGTCCGTAGAATTATTGTTGCAGTTTCAGCAAACTCATCCAAGCGAACTAACCCTAGACAAAGCTAGACAGAGGATTGAAGCACTTCAACTGGCAGAATTAGACGACTTTTTTCGGGAAGCTTGCATTAATGCCAAAACTGTTTTGCTTGACACAGTGGTAGATAAAGATAATCCCACAGCCGCAATTATTTATCCAATTATTCTGCCTACTCAACTCCAAGTCATTGTCAAAATTCCTCAGCAACCACTGCGTAATTATACAGTAAATAAGTCACAGAATGAGGTAGAAGGTACTATAAAACAACTCAGAGAGTATTTATTAGAACCCGATCGCAATGAGGAAGTGCAAGCGTTATCACAGGAAGTCTATGGGTGGTTAATCAAAGAAATTGAGTCAGATTTAAAGGATAGTGGAGTCAAAACCCTTGTATTTGTATTGGATGGCATATTGCGAAACGTGCCAATGGCTATACTGTATGACGGTCAGCAATATCTAGTAGAAAAATACGCTGTAGCACTCAGCTTGGGACTCCAGTTACTCGAACTCAAACCCTTGACACAAACAAAACTCAATGTACTAGCTGCCGGGTTAGTGCAACCACCACAAGGCTTTCAACAGCAATTTCCACCGCTACCAGAAATTAAATCAGAATTCGACTCTATTTCCCAAGCGATCGCCTCTACTACCCAGTTACTAAATCAAGACTTTAACAGCAAAAACCTAGAGAGTAAGGTAAATACTGTGCCATTTAATGTGTTACATCTGGCAACCCACGGTCAATTTAGTTCTAATGTTGAGAATACTTTTATACTTGCAGATGATGGCCCGATCAACGTCACGGAATTTGATAGCCTGTTGCGCCGTCGAGATCAAACTCGCTCAGAAGCTTTGGAAATGTTGGTGTTAAGTGCTTGTCAAACTGCTACTGGTGACAATCGCGCCACGCTAGGGTTAGCAGGAGCATCCGTGAAAGCTGGTGCCCGTAGTACTTTAGCTTCACTATGGCATATCAGTGATAAATCTACTGCTATCTTAATTGGTGAATTTTATCGTGAGTTAGTTAAAACTAAGGTGACAAAGGCTGAAGCCTTGCGTCGTGCCCAAGTAAAGTTGTTAAAAGATTACCCCAATTACAGTCGTCCTGGTTACTGGGCACCTTATGTTTTAGTTGGTAACTGGCTTTGACAAATTCTATCCACTTATTGAAGTTTCTACAGATTGCCCTTTTGGAGTGTGGTACAAGAGGGCTATGTAATGTAGTAAACGAATTTTAAGTATTTTTAATTTAGAACTAAAAGTTATGTCATTCAATCAAAAAGTTAGCTTACCAAAGGTAACGCTTCCTAACAACAGTGAGATTTTTTGTCTGCAAAAAAATGAAGAAATATTTTTAATGTACGAGCAAGTACAAGAGTATTTTAGACATGGAATTGAACTAAATGAAGGCGATACAGTGTTTGATGTAGGAGCTAATATTGGTATGTTCTCTTTATGGGTATATAAATTGTGTAATAATAATATAAACATTTATGCTTTTGAACCTGTTCCTCAAACATATCAGGTGTTAGAGCAGAATGTTAAAAGCCTCGATCCAGAAAAAATAAAGGCAATAGCTTGCGGTCTTTCAAAAACATCAAAGGTTGAGAAATTTGGTTATTATCCTAATACTACATCTATATCCACTGCATACCCAGATGGTTCAAAAGAGGAAATAGATAAATTTAAAAAAGCTGCTTTTCAAAAAATCGATGCTATTCGCAATCACAACGATTTATCTTCGTCTTTATACTGGTATACTAAAATACCTCGTTTTTTGCTTTCGCTTATACTTGACTATAAATTAAAAAAAGCTTTCATCGTAGAACAAGTTACCTGTCAATTAAGAACTTTATCGGAAGTTATACATGAGTACAAAGTTCAGCAAATTGACTTGCTAAAAATAGATGTAGAAAAAAGTGAATTAGATGTACTTTTGGGAATCGAAGAACAAGATTGGTCAAAGATTAAACAGATTGTTCTTGAAGTACACGATCTAGAAAATAGAGTAGAGAAAATTTCAACATTATTGACAGATAAAGGATTTAATAAAGTTATAGTAGAGCAAGAAAAATATCTTAAAGGTACTGATATCTGCAATATGTATGCTTTGCGAGAGTTCGGTATCCCGAATTGAAAAAACAACCTTTGCTTTTTGTCACGAACGTATAAGTAAGTTGGTGCGAAAAAACAAAGTATGTTACGAAACATAAATAGGCTTAAAATCTTTGCTAATGACCAATGACAAAGGACAAATGACAGCCTTAGCCAGTTAGCTTTAATTGCGCCAACCTACTTACACAGAACTTTAGTATCCAGGCATTGCGACGTAAAGAGGAAGCTGTTTGATGCGAGTAATCCAAGCACTCACTTGCGGATACGCTTTAAGAGCAATTTTGGCATCACTGGCAAGTTCAATATAGGGATAACAAGCAACATCCGCGATCGTTGGGTGATTTGTTTCTAGCCAGTCTCGATTG
Organism: Nostoc cf. edaphicum LEGE 07299; assembly: GCF_015207245.1. Taxonomy (GTDB): domain Bacteria; phylum Cyanobacteriota; class Cyanobacteriia; order Cyanobacteriales; family Nostocaceae; genus Nostoc; species Nostoc edaphicum_B. The sequence goes on along the minus strand of NZ_JADEXF010000534.1, from coordinate 247 downwards.
AGAAGATGCTTGTCTATCACCTCAAGCGTATACCTTGCCTTTTGCTGTGCGCCTTCTAAATCGACAGGTGTACCTAATAGAAAAAACCGTCGAGCCACAGATAGACTATTCTGAATCTCATTAGCAGCAGTAGACAACCACTGCAAGACTTTACCCATTGCTTCCGGTTCTAAGGGCAACCAAGATTCTCCGCCATACTGACGAGCCAAATATACTAAAATAGCTTGCGAGTCACGCAGAACTACAT
>NZ_JADEXF010000533.1 GCF_015207245.1 Nostoc cf. edaphicum LEGE 07299 | reverse complement strand
GGGTTAGGGTGGGGTAAAACCTTTGGTTTTTCAGCTATTTCAGACTTGTGTGTACACCGTAACCCTAAAAACAGGGAACCAGCCAGAGCAAGGGCTGTATCTTTTATTAGTGCCATTCCCCTCTAAACCAATTCTCCCTTTTTAGAGAGTGCAGGAAGGGGGGATTTTATTATGCCAACTTTCGTTTTCATCCCTCTTAGGGGAAGTGATTACAATACGATTCAATTAAGGTTTTTTGATGAAAATTATAGATCGCAAAAATGTGATAAATCATCACAAAGACACGATTCATCGCGTATTGTAGAAACGGCGATTCATCGCGTCTCTTGCTCTGGAAAAATTTCTTGAGTTAGAGATTTTTTAAATGTTAACGTCTACAAGGTGACACAGGATTTGGAGCGTTTTTTTTAACTATGAAGCATAGACACAAAGTAGCTTTTAGCTTAACATCGTTGATCGGTCTTAATTTAATCTCTAGCTTAGTCGCATTTGATCGGGCGATCGCAGCGCCACCGAGAACCCCAGACAAAAGTGTAAATTGCGAGATTTTAGTTGTGGGTGGTGGACTTTCTGGTGTAGCCACAGCTTACGAGGGGTTGCTAGCAGGACGAACAGTTTGTCTCACAGAAATTACTGACTGGTTGGGAGGACAAATTTCTGCTCAAGGGACATCTGCATTAGATGAACGACCAACCCAACGTTCCCAACAATTTTATTCTCGCGGTTATCTGGAATTGCGAAACCGCATTCAGCGTAAATACGGGGAACTTAATCCAGGTGACTGTTGGGTAAGTGACTCATGCTTTCTTCCCCGTGATGCTCACACCATTTTGACCCAGATGCTCAAAGATGCCGAAAAGAAAGGCAAAGGGAAGTTGCAATGGTTTCCCAACACAGTAATTAAAGATTTGGAAATCGCTGCTGATGGCAAAATAATTAATAGTGCGATCGCAATTCAATCTCAACCACCAAAAGGCGCACCACCTCTCAATACTTTTACCTTATCTCAAAGCATTGAAGATGCCTATCGCTACGATAACTCGTCTCGGTTGACCAAAACGATTGTCCGTTTCATCCCCAAGGCAGCGAAAGAGGATGCTGCTAAATGGTATGTCATAGACGCTAGCGAAACTGGAGAAATTATTGCCCTTGCTGATGTTCCCTACCGATTAGGTATTGATGCCCGTTCTTACTTAGAACCTTCTTCTTCCAGTGCTAATAATGACCCTTATTGTCCTCAAGGCTTTACCTACACCTTTGCAATGGAGGCCACTAAGGAACCGCAACCGCAGACAATGCCTGCATTTTATCCACAATATGCGCCATATTTCAGCTATGAATTGAAGCGACTGGCTAACTTTGATTTAGTTTTTACCTATCGTCGCATCTGGAGTCCAAACAAAGGGAAACCAGCAAAATTTGGCGGTGTAAGTTTTACTGCGGCTACACCAGGTGATATATCCATGCAAAACTGGACTTGGGGTAACGACTACCGCCCCGGAACAGCCCAGGATAACCTAATTTATACTCGGCAACAGTTACAAGGTACTGGACAGTTAGAACCAGGGGGTTGGATGGGAGGACTGCGGACAGAAGCCCTCCGCAAGGCTGAGGAAAATGCCTTATCTTTCTATTACTGGTTGGTAGCTGGAACTACGGATTCTCAACTAGGGGATGGTGTCAAGCAGCCACAAACTAATAACCGCTTTGTTTCCGGTTTAAATTCGCCAATGGGGACAGCGCATGGTTTATCAAAATATCCTTATATGCGAGAAGGACGGCGGATTATTGGCCGCCCTAGTTGGGGACAAACCGGAGGTTTTGGTATTTGGGAAATTGATATTTCCCGCCGAGATTATAATGACGAGTATTACTCCAAGACTCTGCCAGCAGATATGTATCGTCGCCTACGAGCAGCAGTTGCAGGTTTAGAAGCAGTATCAGTAATTGAGGGTAAAGTTCCACCAGACAAAGCAATGCGACGGACTCGTTCTACCATCTTCCCCGATGCTGTGGGTATTGGTCACTACGCCATAGATTTCCATCCTTGCATGGTGAATAGTCCCCCAGAAGCCCCTGGTAACACAGAACGTCCAGGCGAAAGACGTGGTGCGGGTCTTGCTTATCCCTTCCAAATTGCTTTGAGAGCAATGATTCCCCAGAAAATTGATAATTTGCTCGTAGGTGGCAAAAGTATTGCGACTAGTCATATTGCCGCTGCTGCTTATCGAGTACACTCATTTGAATGGTCAGCTGGCGCAGCTGCGGGCACTGTAGCTAGTTTTGCACTCAAAAATGCGATCGCACCTTACCAACTTGTTGATGACTTACCTAAACAAGAGCCACAACTAGAAGCACTCAAGCGGCTTTTGCAACAAAATGGCAACCCTACCGCTTTCCCAGATACATCTATTTTTAACGAAAACTGGGATAATTGGAAATAGATTGTCATTTGTCATTTGTCATTTGTCATTGGTCATTGGTTAAGGACAACGGACAAATGACAACGGACGAATAACAACAGACAAATAACAACAGACAAATGACAACAGACTACTAAACAATGAACTAAACTAATTATTTGTAGTGTAGTTTTGTAAAATTATCTTGACCAATTGTTTTATGGTTATGACACTTTCAGCAGATGTTTACGGGATGTCCACAGCACCAACTATAGCTCCTGAACGGTCTGATCAAGTTATCCGTAAGACTTATCCGAATTACAAAGTGATTGTATTAAACGATGATTTTAATACATTCCAACACGTGTCTGAATGTTTGATGAAATATATTCCGGGAATGAGTGGCGATCGCGCGTGGGATCTGACTAATCAGGTACACTATGAAGGTCAAGCGATCGTCTGGGTCGGGCCCCAAGAACCTGCGGAACTCTATCACCAGCAGCTGCGCCGAGCAGGTTTGACAATGGCACCTCTAGAAGCAGCTTAACCTTAAATTATTATGGGCAAACCCTCCGTAGATCCCCTCCGCACGGCTTCACAAAAAGCTGCCAGACTGGTTTGGAATCACTCAACACACCTTTCTGGTCTTATCCCCATTTTAGAACGTCTTTGTCAGCAAGACGGTATCCAAACTGTAACACCGGGAGTGATTGGGCGATCGAAGGGTCACTGTCCAAAAATGCAACTACGCGTCTCAGTACCCATTCGCGGCGGCTATAAAGTCATTGCGCGGCAGGGGAAAACGGTACAAGAGGTGTTTATTTTAACAACTTTGCCCCAAGATCAACTAGAAGCTGCATTAGCGATCGCCATGAGATGTTAATCATACCCGATATGAGTGCTGTTAGCGGTAGCGGGGCGTTTAGCCCGTGCTGAGTGCTGAGTTGGGAATCTCACTTTTTTATACCCAATGCCCAATGCCCAATGCCCAATGCCCCATGCCAATCCCCAATAACTATTCCTCAACTCGATGTACTGCAAATTTGTGTAGCGGCAGACTAACGATGCAAGAAAAAGTTAAGAAATATGACAGAGCCGTAGTTATTCTCAAAGTCATGAGTACAGATTCCCAGTCGGGTAAAACTATTTTTTCGATGCCAAAAGCTACACAGTAAACTAGCCAGTAACTAAAGCTCATTCTAAACAGAATTCGCTCTGTTTCTTCCATCTCATTTGTTTGCTGCTTACAATCCCACAGTAACAACAGTCCAATAATGCAAGCGACAAAGGAAACAGCAACTACAGATTCGTGACAAAAGATATTTAACGAATGCATTTGTGTTTATTCCCACATTTTTTCAGTTGAAACTCAGTCTAAAGGAATATTCCTTGCAGATATACAAATTATTTACAAACCTCAATAGATTGAAGAGTGCTGAGTGAAAAATCTCACTTGCAACTCAGCACTCGTAACTCCATTAATCTGCAACACTAGTTGCCAAAATTGAAGCGTTTGCAACAATCGTTCCTTCATGTATAAGAAAGGTTTAAGTATTTCCAAGAAATGTATAAGCAATTACTGGAAAGGCTTAATACTTTGCAACAATCGTTCCTTCATGTATAAGAAAGGTTTAAGTATTTCCAAGAAATGTATAAGCAATTGCTGGAAAGGCTTAATAC